>NZ_BAAAQN010000081.1:0-48523 GCF_039531695.1 Catenulispora yoronensis | reverse complement strand
CGCAGCGCTAGAACAACAAGGTTCCGGCATGGACTTGATACCTGGGCGGCGGTGCTGTACCCGTAGGGCTGCCGACGTGAGCGAGGGGAACAAACCCCCACCTCACAAACCGCCAGCGCAGGGACTAGCAGGACCCACCTATGGAGCTGGCGCCAGTTCTCCGAGGGATCAGAGGCCCTCGCCGGAGGCGCCTGCCTTACCCAGCTTTTGACTTTGCCTGGCTCTTGATGAGCCGCCGTTGACGGTTGGTGACAGTTTCCTTACTGTGTTCGACTGCGATCGTTCCCGTTTATTCATAGCGGAATTTGTTGGAGCGTGCCCATGCCACTCATCGCAAGACGACGCACCCCGCACACCCCGCACACCCCGCCCACGGCGCCCACCGCGCCCACTCCACCCACTCCACCCACCCCGCTGACCCCGCTGACCGCGCTGACCGCCATCCTCAGCCTGCTTCTCACCCTGCTTCTCAGCATCCTGACCGTCGCCGCTCCCACGGCGCACGCAGCCACGACCACCTCCATCAGCGTTGACGGCACCAAAACCGGCCTGACCTTCGACGGCGTGGGGGCGATCAGCGGCGGCGGAGGCAACTCGCGGCTGCTGATCGACTATCCCGAACCCCAGCGGAGCCAACTACTCGACTACCTGTTCAAGCCCGGCTACGGCGCCTCGCTCCAGATGCTGAAGATCGAGATCGGCGGCGACACCAACTCCACCGACGGCGCCGAGGCCAGCATCGAGCACAGCCGCGGCGCGGTGGACTGCAACCAGGGCTACGAATGGTGGCTCGCCGCGCAGGCCAAGGCCCGCAACCCCACCATCAAGCTCTACGGGCTGGCCTGGGGCGCCCCGGGCTGGATCAGCGGCGGCTTCTGGTCCACCGACACCGTGAACTACCTGATGGACTGGTTCGGCTGCGCGAAGCAGCACAACCTCACCATCGACTACCTCGGCGGCTGGAACGAGCGCGGCTACGACAAGGGCTGGTACGAAAGCCTGAAAAGCGCCCTGACCGCACATGGCTACGCGACCAAGGTCGTCGCCGCCGACAGCGACTGGAGCGTCGCGGACGCCATGGTCTCGGACTCGACCTTCAAGAACTCCGTCGACATCGTCGGCGTCCACTACCCGTGCGGCTACCTCGGCAGCTTCACCTCATGTCCGAGCACTGCGAACGCGCAGAGCCTCGGCAAACCGTTGTGGGCCAGCGAGAACGGCTCCGAGGACGCCAACGACGGCGCGATACCCGTGGCCCGCGCGATCAACCGGGACTACCTCGACGGAAAGATGACCTCGTACATCAACTGGCCGGTCATCGCCGCGCTGTACCCGAACCTTTACTACGGCACCGACGGCATGTCGATCGCGGCGCAGCCCTGGTCCGGCGCCTACTCCATCGGCAAGACCACCTGGGTGACCGCCCACACCACCCAGTTCACGCAGCCCGGCTGGCACTACATCGACAGCGCGAGCGGCTACCTCGGCGGCAACCGCTCCAACGGCAGCTACGTCACCCTGAAGTCGACGAACAACTCCGACTACAGCACCGTCGTGGAGACCGTCGACGCCACCGCCGCCCAGACGCTGTCGGTCCACGTCACCGGCGGACTCTCCACCGGCACCGTGCACGTGTGGCAGACGAACCTGAACTCCGGCAACTCCGCGGACTACTTCGTGCACTCCAGCGACGTCACCCCGTCCAGCGGCTCCTACACGCTGACCTTGCAGCCCGGATACGTCTACACCCTCACCACCACGACCGGCCAGGGTAAGGGCACTGCGACATCCCCGGCGTCGTCGCCCCTCGCACTGCCCTACTCGGACAACTTCGAGACCGCCGCGGCCAGCACCTCGCCGAAGTACTTCGCCGACATGAACGGCGCCTTCGAGACCGTCGCCTGCGGCGGCGGCCGCACCGGCACCTGCCTGCGCCAGATGGCGCCGACCACACCGATCCGCTGGACCGGCGAGTCGAACCCGATGCCCTACACCATCATGGGCGACCTGAGCTGGGGCAACTACACCGTCGCGGCGGACGCGCTGCTGGAGCAGTCCGGAAGCGTGGAACTGCTGGGCCGGGTCAACCAGCAGGGCCGCAACAACAACGGCCTCAACGCCTACCACTTCCGCGTCTCGGACAGCGGAGCCTGGTCGATCCAGCGCAGCGACACGTCGTGGAACTTCACGACCCTGGCCAGCGGCACGGTCTCCGGACTCGGCCTGAACACCTGGCACCGCCTCGCATTCCAGATGCAGGGCTCGACGTTGACAGCCTCGATCGACGGCAAAACCGTCGGCAGCGCCACCGACACGACGTTCACCAACGGCCAAGCCGGCCTGGCCGTGACCGGCTATCAGACCGATGAGTTCGACAACTTCGCGCTGACCGCCGGCAACGGCTCCGGCACCCACCTCGGCGCCGTCACCTCCGGCGTCGCGGGCAAATGCCTGGACGACAACGCCGGATCCACCGTCGACGGCACCCACATACAGCTCTGGGACTGCAACAACACGGCCGCGCAGACCTGGTACTGGGCCAACGGCCAGGTCCAGCTGGGCGGACCGGCGGGCAAGTGCCTGGACGTCACCGGCAACGGCACGGCCAACGGCACCCTGGTCGAGCTGTGGGAATGCAACGGCGGCACGAACCAGCAGTGGATCGCGCAGTCCGACGGGTCGTTGAAGGGCGCACAGTCCGGACGCTGCCTGGACGATCCAGCCTTCGCCACCACGAACGGCACCCAGCTGGAGATCTGGGACTGCAACGGCGGCGGCAACCAGAAGTGGACAATGCCATAATCCCCGAATGAGACGAAGGACATGGGGGATAGCAGCAGCCTGCGTCGTCGTCCTGGCCGCAGCCGGGACGACGGCGCTGCTGGTGGCGTCCGGAGACGATGGCGGGGACTACAAGGCACTGCCGACATGCGAGAAGCTCGGATCGGCGCTGCCGGGCAAGCCGACACTGACCGTCGGGGAGAACGTGACCAGCACGGAGCCGGTCCGCGGCATGCTGCCGGCGTTCACGAACATCGAATGCAAGGCCGACACCACGCAGGTCCGGGTGGACCTGTATCAGGCCAGCAACATGGACCTCAAATCCGGTCGGTCCTACCAGGACAAGGCTGTCCACGACGGCTCGTGGCGGGCCAACGAGATGTTCACTCAACAGACGCCGCAGTTCGACGAGCTGAAGCCGGGCGTGCGGTACGGCTCGATCAGCTACACCGACTCGACGTGCACAGTGATCACGGTGAAGCGCAACGCGACGGTGATGGTGACGGTGCCCAACCCGGCAGCCACCGGGAAGCATTCGCTCGAAGAATGGAAAGCCGCGTGCCGCACCATCGCGGAGAATCAGGTGCCGAAGGTAGTGGACGCGGCGCTCGGGTGAGCTGAGCCCCCCGCAGCGAATCCGCCTACTGCTATACCCGCTACCGCGAAGGCGCCACCAGCCCGGCTTCATAAGCGGTGATGACCAACTGAACCCGGTCCCGAGCCCCGAGCTTCGTGAACAGCCGCGCCACATGCGCCTTCGCGGTGGCCGCACTGATGTAGAGCTCCTCGGCGATCTCGCTGTTCGACATACCGCGGCCGACCAACGTGAGCACCTCACGCTCACGTTCGGTCACGCCGCTCAGCAGCGAGTTGTCCACGCCCCGCACCCGGGCCGGCTCCGGCCGCACCGCGAACTCGGCGATCAGCTTGCGGGTGACGCTCGGCGCGATGAGCGCGTCGCCGGAGGCCACGACCCGGACCGCGTCCATGATCGAGTCCAGCGCCATGTCCTTCACCAGGAACCCGCTGGCCCCGGCGCGCAGCGCCGAGTAGACGTACTCGTCGTCGTCGAACGTGGTGAGCATGACGACCCGCGTGGGCCCGCCCGCGTCGGTGATCAGGCGGGTGGCCTCGATCCCGTCCATCTCCGGCATCCGGATGTCCATGACCGCGACGTCCGGCCGGTGCTGGGCGACCAGCTTCACAGCCTCGGCGCCGGTGCCGGCCTCGCCGATCACCTGGATGTCGGGCGCGTCGTTGATGAGGACGCGGAGCCCGGAGCGGATCAGCGGCTGGTCGTCGGCAAGGATCACCCGGATCGGGGCCGGACCGCCCTCCGGGCCGCCTTCCGGGCCGCCTTCCGGGCCGGGACCGCTGATCGGGCTGCCGCTCTGGCCACTCTGGCCACTCTGGCCGCTCTGGCCGCCGCTCGGAGTGCTGGTCACTGGGTCACCGCCGGGTTCGGGTCGAGTGCCGTAGGCGCCGCATCCGCGCCGGGCACGGGTTCGTCGGCAGCGCCGCCGCCGCTGTCGCTCTTGCTGTCGCTCTCGCTGTCCGTGTTACTGCCGCCATCGCCATCAGTATCAGAGTTCTTGCTCGCGAGCGCCCCGCCGAACGTGGTCCCGAACCCACCGGGCACCGGCAGCTTCGCCCGAACCAGGAACCCGCCGCCGGGCCGCGGCCCGGCGCTGAACTCCCCGTGCACCAAACTGACCCGCTCACGCATCCCGACCAGCCCGAACCCGGTGCCCCCGGACCCGAGCACACCGTGCCCGTCGTCGGACACCGTGATCGTGACCGCGCCCTCACCGTAGTCCACAGCCACCCGGCAGGTGCGGGCGCCGGAGTGCCGCACCACGTTGGTCACCGACTCCTGGACGATCCGATACGCCGCCAGATCCACCTCGCCGGGCAGCGGCCGGGACAGTCCGCTGGTCTCCACGATCGCCAGCACCCCGGCGTGCTTGGTGGAGGCCACCAGCTTGCCCAGGTCGGCCAGCCCCGGCGTGGGCTCGGTGGGCGCGCCCGCGACGTCGCGCTGCCGCAGCGCGGTCAGCGTGCGCCGCAGCTGCGACAACGTGTCCCGACTGGTCTCCTCGATCGCCTGCAACGCCTTGCGCGCCTCACCGGGCTGAGTGGCGATGACCCGGTTGCCCATGCCCGCCTGGATGGCGATGATGCCGATGCTGTGCGCGATCATGTCGTGCAACTCCCGGGCGATGCGCAGCCGCTCGTCCGCCACCGCCTGCGCGGCGGCGTCGGCCCGCTGCCGCGCGGCGCCGGCCCGGCGCTCCCGGATCGAGTTGCCGACCAGCCAGGCGACGGTCGTCAGCAGCGAGATGACCACCGCGTGCGTGGGAAGCAGCGACGTGGCGCCCCACGGGAAGCCCGCGACCCCGCTGAGCGCGCCCGCCAGAACCACCGCCGCGGCCGTCAACGAAGTGCGGCGCGGCCAGTGCAGGGCGATGTTCAGCACGACCGCGTCGGCCATGATGAACAGGGCGTACCGCGCGTCGCCGGCGGCGTCCACCGCGCTCAGCGACAGCTCCGACAACCCCAGGCAGACGGCGACGGCCAGCGGCCGACGGCGCAGCATCGGCAGCAGGAGGATGGTCAGCAGCGTCGGGACCAGCCGCTCCCAGTTGTCGGCATGGTAGGTGCGCACGTACTCGCCGGCGCCCGGCGGGAACGCCAACCGGCCGGTTCCCTCATTCATCAGGCCCACCGGAAAGACCTGGTAGTCGGTGAACGGCCGCTGTCTCGGCAGGTTCACCGCGACCAGTACCGCGTACATGGCCACGAGGAAGCCGTCCACCCACCAGCGGCTGCGAGGTGCTTTCTCCACGGCATGATCGTAGACACCGCCCGGCGGCCCCGGCATCGGCTCGGAGGCTTACATCCCCGGGCCAACCTCGGCGTTCGCCATTGCGGCTCGCCGGCCGATGCTTGACTACGCCCCGCGTCGGCAGTGTGGTCCCCGTGATCGAGCTGACTGAACTGACGAAACGCTACGGCGACAAAACAGCCGTGGACCACCTGACTGTCACTGTGCGTTCCGGCACGGTCACGGGCTTCCTGGGTCCCAACGGCTCGGGGAAGTCCACCACACTGCGGATGATCCTGGGCCTGAACGCCCCGGCCTCCGGCGCCGTCACCATCGACGGCCGCCCGTTCGCCGCCCTGCCGCGCGGCCTGCGCCACGTCGGCGCGCTGCTGGACGCCCAGGACATCCACGGCGGCCGCTCGGCCGTCGCCCACTTGAAGTCGCTCGCTGTGTCGAACCGGATCCCGCTGCGCCGGGTCGGCGAGGTGTTGGAGGAGGTCGGCCTCGCCGAGGCCGGCCGCAAGCGGATCGGCGGCTACTCGCTGGGCATGAAACAGCGGCTGGGCATCGCCGGCGCCCTGCTCGGCGATCCGCCGGTGCTGCTGTTCGACGAGCCGCTGAACGGGCTGGACCCGGAAGGCGTGCGCTGGGTCCGGGAGATGCTACAGCGGCTGGCCCGGGAGGGCCGGACGGTCTTCGTCTCCAGCCACCTGATGTCGGAGATGGAGCACACCGCCGAACGCCTGGTGGTGATCGGCCGCGGCAAGCTGATCGCGGACGAGACGGTGGTCGACTTCGCCCGCCGCGGTTCACAGGCCACGGTCCTGGTCCGCGCCCCGGAGGCGGACGCCCTGACCGCGGTCCTGACCGCCGACGGGGCGTCGGTGGGCCCGGCCGCCGACGGCGGACTCAGCGTCGTGGGCCTGACCGCGGCCCGGATCGGCGAGCTGGCCTGGCACAACAACATCATGCTGGCCGAGCTGGCCACGCAGAACGCCTCCCTGGAGAAGGCGTTCATGGAACTGACCGCCGACGCCGTCGAGTACGCCGCAGGAGAGACCCGATGAGTGCCCTGACATCCACGACCTCGACGAACCCGGTCTATGCCCGGGTCCCGAGCGAGCCCCGTCCGCGGTTCCGCGACCTGTGCCGGATGGAATGGATCAAGGTGGCGTCGCTGCGCTCCACCTGGCTGGTGCTGCTCGCCGCAGCGCTGGCCACCGTGTTCATCAACCTCAACGGCGTGCACTCGGACTTGCAGTACCTCGACCGCGACCTGGCGCATCCGGTGCAGACCATGCCGGACGGGCACGTCTGGCACTTCGTCTACGACCCGCTGCGGCGTGCGCTCAGCGAGATCGCGGTGCAGCTGATGATGCTGGGCGGCGCGGCGATCGGCGCGCTGACGATGTTCGGCGAGTTCTCCACCGGCCAGATCCGCACGACCTTCGCCGCCGTTCCGCGCCGCGACGGCGTCGTCGCGGCGAAGATCACGGTGCTGTGCGCGATCACCACCACGCTGGCGCTGGTCGTGACGCTGATCTCGTTCCTGGGCGGGCAGGCGATGGTGGCCGACCGGCACGTGGGGCTGTCGATCACCGACCCCGACGCGCAGATCGCGATCGCGGCGTACACGCTGGTGGTGCCGGTGAGCGCGCTGATCGGGATGCTGTTCGGCGCGCTGATCCGCAACGCCACGGCCTCGATCGTCGGCGTGGTCGCGTTCCTGTTCCTGATCCCGGCGTTCTTCGGCGGCGACAAGTACCGGTGGGTTGCCGAGATCCGGCACCTGTTCCCGGGCAATGCGGAGTCGAACCTGGCGGAGTGGCCGCACAATCCGTACATGGACCCCGGCAAATGGCCGACCAGCCACCTGCATTCGTGGTTGGTGCTGGCGGGGTGGGTTGTGGTGTCGATCGGCGCGGCGTTGTTCGTGGTGAAGAAGCGGGACGCGTGAGGGAGAGGTTGTCGAATCAGTAGTCTGCGGCGGTGTAGAGCTGTGCGGGTGAGCCGAGGTCGGGCTCGTCGCGCAGCTCTATTTCTATGTTCTGCGATGGGTCTCGGCCGTCTTTGTCGTGATCGTGCGCCGGTTCTACGTCCAGGACGACGAGGTCGTTCTCGCCTTCGTGCCACAGGGGTGCGGGCGCATAGAGCGTGACTTGGGGCCCGCGGCTCCAGAGTCGGCCGAGCAGGAATCCGTTGAGCCAGACCAGGCAGCGGGCCGCGGAGGGGACGGCGAGGAAGGCGTCGGCGGGTTCGGGGAGGGTGACGGTGGCGCGGTGGAAGGCTGGACCTGCATCTGTTTCGGAGGTTCGCACCGCTCCGGGATTCGTCTCGCCGTCCAGCCCCGACAAGTCGTCCAGGGGCAGCACCCGGTGTTCCCATCCGAACTGGAACTGGTGGTCGAGCCGCACGCCCCCGATCAGGCCCTTGCGATCGGCAAGGTGCGGGCCGTAGTTGACCCGTCCGAGCGGCTCGACCAGGATCTCCAGGTCCAGTCCCGCGTCCGGGACCCGGAGTTCGAGGGACTGCTGCGGCTGGTCGCGCTCCAGCACGCCGAGCAGCCGTCCGCCGGCGAAGACCTGCGCGAGGTCGCGGACGCCTTCGATCCGCAGCGTGTGGGTCCGCGCGGGACCGTCGACGCGGCGGCGGTAGTGGACCAGCCCGAAGTTGTGGCCGAGGCGCTCGATCGATTCCGGCGCGGGATGGCGGACCGGGGGCGTGGCCAGGACATCGAGGCGGTCGCGCAGGGCCGCGATCCGCGTGGCCGTCACGGTCTGCGGGGCGACGCGCGGCAGCGGCGCGGGCAATTCGACGTCGGGCAGCTCCACGTATTTAGCCAGCACCTCGCGGAACGCGTGGAACTTGGGCCGCAGCTCACCGGCCTCGCCGACCGGGGCGTCGTAGTCGTAGCTGGTAATCGTGGGCTGATACCCCGGGTCGCCGCTCAGGACGCCTGTATGGTTCGCGCCGGCCCAGAACCCGAAGTTGGTCCCGCCATGGCCCATGTAGAAGTTGACCGACCCGCCGTCGGCGAGGATCTCGTCCAGCGACGCGGCGGCATCCTCGGTACCGCGCACATGATGCGGCTCCCCGAAGTGGTCGAACCAGCCGTTCCAGAACTCCATGCACATCACGGGATCGCCCGGCCGCCTCCGCCGCAGCTTCGCGAAGCCCTCCGCCGCCCGCGCCCCGAAGTTCACCGTCGCGAGCACCCCCGGCACCGTGCCCCCGGCGAGCATCAGATCCTCGGGCCCGTCGGACGTGAACAGCAACGAATCAATGCCCCGGTTGATCAGACCCTTGCGAAGGTGTTCGAGATACCCCGCGTCATCACCGAAGCTCCCGTACTCGTTCTCGATCTGCACCGCCACAACCGGCCCACCCCGCGAAGCCTGCAACTCGGCCACCACCGGAATCAGCTGATCGAACCACTGATCCACCGCCGCCAAATACCCACTGTCGACAGTCCGCAGCCGCACCTCCCCGTCCGCCAACAACCACGCCGGCAACCCCCCGAAGTCCCACTCCGCGCAGATATAAGGCCCCGGCCGCACGATGACGTCCAACCCCACCTCATCCGCCAACCGCACAAACCCCCCGACATCCCGCCACCCGTCAAACCGCGCCACCCCAGGCACCACCTGATGAAAATTCCAAGCGACATACACCTCCACCGCATTGCACCCCATAGCCCGCACCCGCACCAACCGGTCCCGCCACAACCCCGGATGCACCCGAAAGTAATGAACCGCCGCCGAAACAACCCGATGCTCCCGACCGCCCCGCAGAAACCTGCCGCCGTCGACCGTCAGTACCCGCTGGTCTGCCACCTTGCGATGATCGGGGCGGGGGAGGGGGCGGGGCCATGGATCTTGGTGAGGGGTTCTTGGATATTTGTGAGGCTCAGCCTGTGTTCACCGCGGTGTGGATGCCGTAGCGCCACGCTTCCTTGTAGCGGAACATCATGCGCGCGCTCATCGCGTTGACGACCTTGTATTCGAGCCCTGTGACCCGCCCCACCCAGAACGGGAACTTGCCGATCAGGTAGAACGCCGAGGCCATCGGCATCATGTTCGCGGTGATGTCGACCGACTGCCGGTTCGTGAACCCGGCGTCGCCGAGCATCTCGTCCAGGACACCGTGGTAGAGCATCAGCCATGCCGGCATGGCGGCCTCGTCACAGACCCGCTGCATCGCCGCGTTCGCCTCGGCGGAGACCTGATCGTCGGGCGTCCGCGAGTACTCGAACATCACCAGCTTGCCGCCGGGCTTGAGCACCCGCCCGAACTCCGCGAGCGCCGCCTTCGGATCGGCCGAGTGCACGAACGTCTCCATGGTGTAGAGACCGTCGAACGAGTCGTCGGGAAACGGCAGGTGATGGTAGTCGCCGACGCGAAAGTGCGTACGCCCCGACAACCGGGCCTTCCCCGACCGCCGAGCAGCCTCCGCGATGTTGAAGTCGAGAATGTCGACGCCCGTGACGTCCAACCCGTGCCGAACAGCCATGGCCCGCGCGACATTGCCGACACCGCACCCGGCATCCAGAACCCTCGCCCCGGCCCCCAACCCGAGCTCCCGCCCGAGCCGGTCCTCCATCTGCCGCATCGCCGCGGCGAAAGCCCACCGCGTCTGACCCGGCTCGTAGTACCCGAAGTGCTTGGTCCCGCCAAGGATGTAGCGGTAACCGATCCGCGATTCACCACGGTCGTAGTAGCGCCAGATCTTCTGCAGATTGACGTCTTCGGGTGCCAGAGACAACGCGCCTGCTCCATTCGAGGTCTGATTTCACTGTAACAAGAACCCGACGACGGATCCGACAACGGCCGCGACGTACTGGACGACGAGCGCGGTGCCGTAGGGCAGCCCTGGTGCCGCCGCCAGGATGTTCAAGATGGCCGTTCGACGGTGGCGGACAATTGCATATACCGTGAACTGCGTTCCGGCGCCGACCAGCAAGCCCAACGCCAACAGGCGTGGATACATGTGTGGCGGGGACGTTCTGAGTCGCGGGTGATCCGGCAATCTCGGAGGAGTGATCGCGAACGCGGCGAGAGTTGGGAAGGCATAACCCTCGGAAAGCATGCGGATTTCGATGATGCGTGCCGGATCGTTCCAGCGCAGCCTCAGCTCGCGTGACGAACGCAGCCGGAGGATGAGGATCGGTGGCACCGCCAACCGGCAGGAGGCGTTGGTCGACAGTATCAGGGCTCAGATGCAGACCAGCGGAAACCATCCTGGTCAGCGCGGCCGCGGCGGCCACCATCGGCGGCGGCGCCTGCCAGCGGTGCCGGATCGCCGCGGCGATCACCGCTACCAGGTGGTCGCGGTTGTGGCAGGGCTCCAGCAGGTCGTCGAGGGTGTCGGCCTTCAGGAGTGCGAACTTCCACGACAGGACCGCGGCGGCGAACATTCCGCCGTTGATGGTGCCGATCAGCAGGAGCAGCCAGGCGTGGTCGGGGTGGTAGGACGTGGTGCCCGACGCGGTCAGCAGCAGGATCGAGACGATCGCCGGGCCGTAGGACGGGCCGAGCCAGCGGAGCCAGGTCTGCCAGTGCCGGATGGCTATGTCGTGCACCGGGGATCGGCCGCGGGGCAGCCAGACCGTGTAGACCTCGCGGAATCCCCGCTGCCAGGCGGTGGTGAAACCGTGCCATGGCGGGGCCGGGTTCGGCGCCGCGACGCGGGCTCCCGGGACTTGGCTGGTCACGCGTCCCCCTGGAACAAGCCGGCGGGTGGGGCGGCGTCGAGCACGGGGCGCAGGTGTATCAGGGTTCGTAGTGTGCCGTGAAGCAGAGTCCTGATCACGCTAGCTGCGGAGTCGCGACGCGTCAACGCGGCTCAAATCCGCAGCTCGGCCCAGCTGTTGACCCGGCTCTCGGTCCGGCTCTCGACCCCACTCCTCACCCCGCCAAAGAACCCCGCCGGAACATCGTCGGCGACAACCCCACCCGCTGCGTGAACAGCCGCGTGAAGTACGCCGGGTCGTCGTACCCGACCGCTCTCGCGATCTGTACGACGCTCTGGTCCGTCGCCGCCAGTAGGTCCTTCGCCTTCGACAGGCGTACTCGCAGGATGTACTCCTTCGGTGTCGATCCCGTCGCCAGGCGGACTTCCTCGCGTAGTTGTGCCACTGTCAGGCCCAGGCGTGTTGCGTGGTCTTGGAGGGCTACTGGGTCCATCGCGTGTTCTGTCAGGGTTCGTACTGCGCGGGATTCGCGCAGGCCCGGGCCGTTGTCGCGGACGGCGGTGATGAGGCGGTGGATCTGAATGCCGGCGGAGACTTCGTGGTGGGGGCCGGCGGTGCGGACGATGGTGAGGAGTTCGCGGAAGAGTTCGCGGACGGGGCGGGCGTCGCTGAGGGGGACGACGGGGGAGGTGCGGGAGAGGAAGTCGAGGCTTTCGTAGCCGGGGGCGGCGGGGCCGTCGAACAGGGCCCAGGTGATGGTCCAGCCGCCGGCGTCGGGTTGGTAGGAGTGGACCAGGCCGGGGAACAGCCAGAAGGCTGCCGGGGCGCGGATCGGCAGGCGGGTGCGGGGGCGGTCGCCCCATTCGATCCAGCCGGAGCCGCGGGTCACGAGGTGCAGGGCGTAGCAGTTCAGGACGCGGGCGTCCCAGCGGATGCCGTGTTCGGCGATGGTGTGCCAGCCCGCGCCGTAGATGGCCAGGCCCAGGCGGCGGTGCTCCTCGGCCGGGGTCATGTAGACCGCGTACTCCGACAGCGGCGGCTGCCAGGGTTCCTCCCCGGCGGTCGCCGCCTCGTCGTCCCGGGGCGCGGTCACGCGCCCTATGCTCGTCGGGCGCGCAACCTGCCGTCAATCCATGATTAACCAGCGGATTCCCGCGCCGCGTCGGCTGCGCCGGCCGCGCCGGCAGCATCGGCCGCGCCGCCGCCACCCGCGCCAACGCCACCACCCCCGCCCGCGCCACCACCCGCCAGCAGCTCCGCCACCACAGCCGGCACCGCCTCCCCGATCGGCGTCCGGATCACCTCGGACGCGAGGTGGTCGTACGGCGTCTCCTCGTTGTTGACGATCACCAGGTCCGCCCCGTGATCCACGGCCACCGCGCACATCGACGCGGCCGGTTCCACGCGCAGCGAGGAGCCGATGGCCAGGAACACCGCGCTGTTCTCGGCGACCTGCACCGCCTGCCACACCGTGCGCTGGTCCAGCTGCTGCCCGAACATGATCGTCGCGGCCTTCAGGATCCCGCCGCAGACCGGGCAGGCCGGGTCCGGCTCGCCGTTCGCGACCCGCTCCAGCGCCACCTCCATCGTGGTGTGGTACGTGCACTGCACGCACACCACGTCGAACATGTTCCCGTGGATCTCGATCACCTTCCGCGGCGACGATCCGCCCCGCTGGTGCAGCCGGTCGATGTTCTGCGTGATGATCCGCACCGCGCGGCCGCCGTGCTCCAGCGCGGCCAGCGCCTTGTGCGCGGCGTTCGGCTCGGCCTGCCACGCCGGGTTGTCCCGCCGCGCCAGCCACGACTTCTGCCGCAGCTCCGGATCGGCCAGGTAGTTCGGGTACGTGAACAGCAGCTCGGCCATCGGGTCGTTGGTCCACACGCCCTTCGCCCCGCGGAAGTCGGGGATCCCGGAGTCGGTCGAGTAGGTGTCGTAGTAACGGTGTAGAGTTGATCTCGAACATAGGTTCGAGATGCATCGGGAGGCGACGCTATAAACACGCAGGTGAAGAGTCCAGCGGCTTACGTCCGAATCTCGCAGGACTCCGAAGGGAAGCGGCTTGGCGTTCAGCGCCAACGTCAGGACCTTAAGGAGTTGGCGAAGTCGCTTGGGTGGGGTGAGCCTGAGTTCTACGAAGACAACGACCGCAGTGCGAGCAAGGTCAACGGCAAGCGGCCGGAGTATGACCGCATGCTTGTAGACGTTGAGGCTGGTAGGCGTGACGGCATCTTGGTCTACACCGTGGACCGTCTGACGCGCCGCGCTATGCAGCTTGAGACGTTTATCGGCTGGCTTGAGGCAGGACACGAGCAGATCCGTGTTCCTGTCGAGACGATCGAGCACGACGACTTCCGGACCTCTAACGGGCGCATGGTGCTTCGCATCAAGGGCGCCCTTGCCCAGCAAGAGGCGGAACGCATGTCGGAACGCATCCGGCGTTCGCAGCAACAGCGTGTTGAGAGCGGTCAGCGCATCACCGGTAGTCGCTTCAGGCCGTTCGGATTCACGCATCCAGTAGCGATGGAGCCAATCCCCGAGGAACAGGACGAGATCCGAGGATGGTACCGGGCCATCCTCCGTGGTGAGTCTATTCGCTCTATCGTGCGTGGCCTCAAGGCGCGCCGGGTGCCTACTGTCTCCGGAGCGGCTTGGACTCAGCGTGTGGTCAAAGACTGCCTCATGAACTATCGGAACGTCGGAAAACAGGAGTACACCTACACCGATCCGACTACGAAAGCTGAGATCACTGAGCTATTCGCGGCGGAGTGGGAACCGATAGTGGATGAGGCGACGTTCGACGCAGTGCGAGCCACGCTGTCCGGCAATCCGGGAACGGGGGAGAGCCGTCCGCGCTGCTACCTCTTGGTTGGGCTCATGATCTGCGGGATGTGCGGCACGCGGCTCTATGTGACCAGTACGGGCAAGAGAAAGCCTGACGGCACGCTCGCGCATGAGGCGCGATGCTTCGTGGAAAAGGGTGGATGCGGGAAGCTTGCGCGACGGTACGAACCACTTGAACAGTACGTGGTCGCGGAGCACCTGAGGATTGCTGAGGCTGGACGACAGCTCGTGCTGACCACGCCCGGCCTCAAGGAAGCAATGGAAGCAAAGCACCGTGCAGCGCTGGCGGCGGCTAACCCTGCACAGGACCGTGCGGAAAAGCTTCAGGTAAAGATGGACGAGGCGAAAGCCGAGTACGAAAACGGTGGCATGGAGGCAGAGGACTTCTATCCGATGCTCCGAGACCTGCGGGCCAGACTGAACGATGCCCGAAAAGAGGCTGCTGAGATCGCGGAGTCTGTCGCATCCATGCCTAGCCCAGATACCTTGCTGGTCCAGCCGTCTGTGATCTGGGACCAAGCAACGTTCGACCAGCGTCTAGCAGGACTGGCAACGTCGTTCGAAACGATTGCCGTTCACCGGTCGAACACTATGGGCGCCAAGTTCGACACTACGTCGGTCGTGCCTGTGCGTCGCAAGGCACAAGAGCCCAAAGTGATCGCCACCATGCTTGGCTTGTAGGGCTTAGCTAGATACCGCTGCAACAAGGAAGCCCCCGCCTTCGGGCGGGGGCTTCTAGGTGTCTGCGGGGCCGTTCTAGGCGGTCCTGCGTGCCCGCTGCGACTTAGCTATAGCGGCCTTCCGGAGGCGTCATAGTCAGTGAGAGCCGCCTCGACCTCTTCCTGAAACTGAGCATTAGGCTCCACGTCAAGGTGCCGGTAAAGAGTGGCGCGGGAGAGCCCAAGCGTCTTGGCGATGGCGGTGACAGACTCGCCCTTGGCGCGCCGGGCGCGCGCAATCGTCAGCTTGTCCTCATCAATGACGGTAGGCCGTCCGCCGGTCCGGCCCTGTGCCTTGGCGGCGGCAAGACCCGCCTGCGTACGATCCACAATCATGTCTCGCTCAAGCTCAGCGAAGGCAACCATCATCGTGAAGAAGAACTTGCCCTCACCTCGGGGGGAGTATGAGCCGGCCAGGGTGCCGGTGAGGATCCGCAGGCTGATCCCGCGTTCGTGAAGCGCCTCAGCAATGGTGAGAACGTCCTTGGTGGACCGTCCAAGACGGTCCAGCTTCCACACCACCAGAGTGTCACCCTCGCGCATGTACTCAAGGGCGGCTGTCAGGCCCTCCCGGTCCGCGTTCTTGCCGGACGCCTTGTCCTCGAACGTCTTGGAGCAACCAGCTTCGCTCAGCGCGTCGCGCTGCAACTGCGCGTCCTGGTTGCTGGTGGAGACGCGGGCATAGCCGATGAGGTGTCCGGGGTTCTTCGTCATGACCCAATCGTCTCATAACCCGTCTCAAAACATCAAGGGGTTCGGGCACCTTCTGAGACGGCTTTTGCGACAGAGTGAATCGGACATGGCGGGGCATCGGCCCCGCGTCGAGGGTCGTCTCACAAACCTTCGTTTGTTGGACGGTCCGCGACCTGACGAAACCCCCTCGTGGCCCGTCGGTCGCGGTCGCTAGACTTCCTCGCTCACGCGTTCGAGATCATCGCGAGGAGGTACAGGGGTGGGGATCGCATCGGCTGATGTGCTGGCGCTGGCGCGCGCTGTGACTCGTAAGGGCGGTGAAGCCCGGTACCTGTCGGGGGACAACTCCGTTACCTACGAATGGGCCACGGTCGAGGATGCGGCCATGTCTGGCCGGGCGTTCCTGGTGGATCCGAAAGACACCCTGTTGGCAGTGGACGTTGACCTAGACGCGGTGTCGTTCACTGCGGAGTACGTCACGGAGTGGCTTGAGGCTCACGGGTTCGGCAGCTCTATCGTCCGCGTCGCGTCTGGCCGCGTAACCAAAGATGGCGAACCTCATGAACACGTGTGGGTATCCGTGCCCAAGGGGCAGCGGGAGCAACTGAGAGACGGGCTGATTGACCATGCAGGTATCCCGAAAAGCCAAGTCCGGGTCAATCAGAAGATGCGTCCGCCGCTGTCTCCTCACCGGTCGGGTCTTGAGCCCTATCTGATTGCCCCTGGAAGCGTTGCTGAGGCACTGGAACTTCTTGGGCCACCTGATGTGGCCGGGGAGTTGTCAGACTACGTGTGGGGCCTTGTGGTCCACGGGGACACCGCCGGTAAGCGGCGGGGTCGCAGCGGAACCCTGTTCTCGATCGCTCTCGGGTTCCAGCGCAAGCGCCGTGACTTTGCCGAGTTCCGGCAGATGATGCTGAACCCGGCGCACAAGGGTGCCGCCAAGCTGCACGAAGACCTCATACCGAATCGAGGGATGGCGGCAGCCGAAACTGAGCTGCGGAACACGTGGGGGAACGCGGGCAGGGAAACCGACAAGACACCTGACTTCACTAAGGAGACGGCACGGGAGCGCATCGCGGAGATGATGCGGGACGCGGCGCTATTAACGCCGTGGCGTGGCCACACCGGCTTTGACCTTCAGGTGCTCATCGGGCTCTGTGCGTTCGCCTATGAACGCGGCCACTCCGTTCAGGCGCCGTCCCTGCGAACGCTGGCACAGTGGGCAAATGCCGGGAAGCCTGCGGCCGTGTCGAAGGCTCTGAAGCGGCTTGAGACCGCTGGATGGATAAGGGAGCTTTCCCCGGACGGAAAGACGAAGAGGTATCGACTGTTGTTGGACACGTATCCCCGTGACAACGGGGCTACATCTATAGACTGTCCCCCAGTAAGGTCTATGGATGTGGCTCTAATGTCACACCCGGCCTTCAGGGCCGTGTCTGGTCTTGGTTTCACGGCCGGTAGGTCGTGGATGATGCTTCAGGTCTTTGGCCCGCTGTCACGGGCCGGACTGGCTTCTCATCTTGGGTGTTCCGAGCGCACGGCCCGCCGCGCCCTTGAGGTTTTGGAGACTGAGAGTCTTGCCGTTCAACTCTCGGACGGCTGGGTGCCGTCCGGAGACATTGAAGATCTAGACCGTATAGCCGCTGAGCGCGGCGTATTCAAGATCCTTGACCGACAGGAAGAGGTCATAGCCGCTGAGCGGCGTAGGCAAGCCGACTGGGAAACTACGCTGGCCAAGCATGAATACACCCCTGCCGTCGATGCGGCAGGGGACCACTAGAACTCTCCGGCTCCACTTGTAGACCCCGCGCCTTTTGGCGCACCCGCGTGCCTGCGAAATTCGGCTCTGTTTTTCATCATGGGTAACCGGCCAGTGGCCGGCTGGGTCTGGGTCTGTGGTTGAGGAGGGTCCGTAAAGCGTGGGCTCTAGAGCGGGCTGACACTTCGTGCACCCCGCCTCAACACCTGCATGCATCGCTGTCATCCGGCGCAGTCGCCGTAATCGGTAACTAGGCGAGACGCCAACTTGGCCAATCGGGCCGCTAACGCATGACGTTCCGCCCTAGCAGATGACTGTTAAGAGCCCTGGGGGTATAGGGGGGGTAAAAGTCTAATGTCCGTTTTGCTCAAGACCCGCGCAGGCTCATGAATACGGCCGCAGGTTAGGCCGGTTTTTGGCACAAGCGTAGTGTTGTGCTCGTATTACCCTGTGTGGTCGCACGTTCGACTCAATAATGAGTAGCGCTGTCGGTAACTTCCACTATGATGGTTTACGTAGGCAGTGAAGTCGCATCGTCGACTGTCACACTCCGGCGAAGTGGCCCGCCATCCCCGTATTTGCGCCCCTCTCGGCAGGGGCTTCTTTGTGTTGGGACGGTGCCTTACCTTGACTTCTGTCTGCCCTGTTGCTCTCACTGATGCATCCCGAGTCACTATCGGTGCGGGCGGTTCACAATGGCCGTTGATAAGTCTTCCCGATAGTGGCGGCACCCCTGCCGACAAGATCGTCGAGATTCTTGCCTGCATTGGAGATGCTGACCGCGCTGCACTCGCGGTCTACTGCAACGCCCTGTCTGGTTACACGGACGCGCTCGCCGTACTGTCTTGCCCGCCCACCGCATTGGGACTCGCGGTCTGAGGCGGGAGTCAACGAGAAAGCCCCCACCGAGGTTGGTGGGGGCCGTGGTGTCTTCACTGGCGGCGCTTGCCATCAGTTGCTTGTGAGTCGCTTAGCAGCGTCCTCTGCCTCAAGCTGAAGCACGCGTGTGGCGAACTTGACTTCGCTGTGCCACGTGATAGCGCGAGCGGCTGTGACGTCCGCTGTGACTGGCCCGGGAGGAGTATCGCCTTCAATCTCCCGCAACTTGTGCTGTACATCCTGCATCTGGCGTCGTAGGAGCGACAACACGCTGTTGTGGTACCAAGTCGGGGCACTCATAGGCTCATCCTTGCATCTCTCGATGACAGGCAGCCGTCAGGCTGTGTTCAGCTTGGCAAGGTAATTCCTGCCGGTCCGATCAGTGGTTCCCAGCATCCCCGCGAGGGATGCCCCGGTGATGGGCTTTCCTTCGGCCTTCAGTCGCTCCGTAGCGGCCTTTACCCGGTTCAGCTTGTCGCCTTCAGGGAGGGTGTTCCAAGGGCTCTTAGCGGCCGTCTCCGGGCTGTTCGGGGTGTCATCTACAGCGGCTGTCTCCACAGCCTCAGTCGGTAGGGTTATTGCCTCGCCAGTCTCGGCGAGGAACCGCACGGCAAGGTGAACGGAAAGAGCCATCACGACAGGTGGAATCGCGGAAACCGCGATCACCACGGGCCACCCCACCGTGAGGACATGGAACGCGTCTAGGTGCTCGATGCCGTTGCCGACCACAGAGAGGGACACGGCCACGGAAGCGTTGATGCCGGAGCGCTTCCGGTCCTCCGCCCCTTCTGCCAGCACCAGCCATGACACGGTTGAGATCAACGCGTAGACGTCGATGGAGACAGGCAGCAAAGCGGCAAGTTCAGGGTTCCAACCTGCGGAGATGCCGAGCCGGCGGAGCGCCGAGAACGAGAGAACACCGGCCGCCAGGATGACGACTCCGATACCGGAAAGCACCAGGGCACGAGCGATACGCTTGGGGGACACTGCGGACTCCTAGCCGAGTCTGAGGTGTAGGCCCCTGGCGAGAGTTGGCGCTCTTTCCGGGGGCCGTTGGTGTTTCCGGCAAGGTAGCGGAAACACAGGGCTCTGCGCTATCGGCGCGCGCCGTACAAGTGTCTAGCAGGCGAGTCTAGAAGCCTTGGTCTTCGGCATGGTCGCTCATATCGATGCCGTAGCCGAACACTCGTAGCTCTCCGAACGATGTGAAGAACCCGAACCATGCGGACCGTGCCCGCCACTCCAGCACTGCCTGATGGACTCGCGGCGGTTTCCGGATGATGAGTTGCGTACCAATGCGTGCGTGTGCGGCGAACGTGCGGAAGGCGGTCTGTAGATCGTCGCGCGAATACAGTGTTGCCATGGCCGGACCGACACACAGGATGACGTCGTAGACGTCCCCGAGCCGGACCGTAATCAGGTCGATGTCGTCCGCATCTAGGTCAAGAAAGGACGTCGCGTCCGGGCACCGGGCAGAGAGAATCTGTTCGATCAGTTCTTGGTCGGAAGGTTCCAACTCGATCACGTTAGGTCCCGCAGGATGCTGCGTGCCACGGTGGCGGCCCGCTCCCATGCAAGGAATGACGGCAGCCCTTTGCGGCGATACCAGAGGTGATAGAGGATTGACCACTTCCCTGAAGGGCTGTTTAGCAGGCCCGGGAACTCTTGCAACAGACGATCAGAGACGTCGGGTACACCAAGCGAGGTGCAGTACAGACCCGCGACAGTAAAGCCCCGGGGCTGGCGACCCCAAAAGTCCCAGTCGAGAATGTGTAGGTCAGGGCCGGTAATGTTGGCCCAGTGTGGATCTTCGTGCTCAGTGGCCCAGTCAGTTGGCTCTGGAATCTCCCTGCCATAGAACCTGCGAAGGAACGGAACGTCATCGAGTACGTGAGCCGTGTCCCGTAGCGTCGGCGTGTCCGCCAGGTTCTTTACAGCATCGCTCAGTGCAGACCACCAGGTGTCCGAGAGTGCGGGCACAGTCTTGAGGTGAAGGGACGGACTGATCACAGTTGCCGGGACGAACGACAGTACTTCGGCACGAACGATATTCGGGGCGTCGAACCATTGTGTGGAGTCGATTACGACCGGTTTTGGAACACCATGGACAGCAGTGGATTCCACATACCCCAGTCGGCGGGGCGTCCAAGTCAGCAGATGCGCGCGGCGCACCCGCAGCCAGTAATTGTCTTCGTCTCGGCGGGCTTTGGATCCTACCGAGAAGAACGACCGAACGGGTGGTCCGGTGAGGACAAGTCCAAGGCGCTGTGCAGCCTCGTGAAGGTCTGACTCTGATGCCTCGGCCATGTCCTCATCCAGCATCCGGGGTTCCTAACGTGGTAGATCAGGCTTCTGGCTGGCACGGATAGGCGTCGGGCTTGCACTCGGCACCGGGTTCGCACGGATCGGCGGCTACGCGCTTCGGAATGATGGCCCTGGCCTGCTCCATCGCTGTTCCTGCCACGATATCGGCGAGAGGCTGGGTCCTGGCGTTTCCGACACCCATCCATGACGACATGATGCATGGGGTGACCGTGCCGTCTGGGCCAATGGCGGCTCGTCCGTTGCCACAGTGGCCGCACAGCTCGTTCACGTCGCATGCGGCGTGGTCGCCCTGGCCGCGTCCGAAGGCGCGTACCTTGTCGAGGCCGATGCGGTCAGACCGGACCCCGAGCGCTTCCAACTCGGCGCGTGCCTCCCGAACTCGCTGTGTCGGGTACTTCTGCACGATGCCCACTCGCAGGGGAATCCTGAGGGCAATGGCCTGGATGATGTTGGCGCGGGTCTTGCGGTGGCTGTCACGTTCGGTGATTCGGTTGTGTTCCTCAGGGTCGTCCGAGTAGTAGGACGTCGCCAGCGACACGTGCGGATGCTTGAACAGGTCCCACCACTGGGCACGGATGTTGACCATGTTGGTGTAGATCTCGACTTTCAGGCCGATCATCACGGCGTGCGCGAGCACCTGCGGGAATCCGGCGTACATGGTGGGTTCGCCGCCGATGAGCTGAACCACGGTGACACCGGACTCTTTTGCCTGGTCCAACACGCTCATCCAGTTGGCCGGCTGCATCAGCCCAGACGACGAGCCCAGCAGCGTCAGCAGTTCCCTGTCCCCACCGGGGCCGGACTCGTTGTAGCAGTGGCCGCATTTGAGCTGGCAGTCTCGTGTCAGGTCAAGCCACAGGAAATGAATGTCTGCCTGAACCCCGGCCGTCACCTGCCCTTTTTTCGGCGCGCATGTGAACGGCTGGCATGACCAGATCTCGCCCGGGTCGCAGTTCATCTGCGGAATGCATGGGTTCTCTGCCTGATGGCCCGTAGCGGCGGCGGGGCTGCCGGGCGAACACTCGATGTCCGGCACGCAGTTCTTTCCCGGTATGCACTCATCCGGGCCGCACGGATCCACGAGCATGCCCGCACTGCCGGTTACCGGCCCCGAGGTGGTGTATGGCGAGCAAGCCCATGGGTGACATGCCGCTGGCGCGCAGTCGGAGTGTGGGGAGCACGGGTCTGAACCTCGGACCGTGGTCGAGCTGGCCTCAGCCTCAATGGTCACTTGGGTTCCCCTCTTCTTTAGTTTTGGTGCATGGCTGGGTGCCCCGCGACCAGCGGGGTTGGCGGTTTTGGGGGACACGTCCCTACTGGTCGCGGGGGTCTTTACGGCCCGTCGATGCCCGGCACGGGAGGAACCGAAGGGCCAACCTGCGTCCGGGAGTCTCAGAGCCGGACACAGGGGCTTAAGCGGCCTGCGGCTTAGCAGGCCAGACAACAAGCACGGGTTCTTCCTGGTACCTGGTGGGAACGTTGATCCCCTGCCAGTAGATGAGCCAATGAGACCCGTCCACGGGTCGCTCGCAGCGGTCAAACCTGCGGATGGTGCCGCCCATCAACACTTCAGTACCAGGAGTGACCCGCCAGTGCGGGACGCGCTCACTGCCCGGGGGCCAGAGCTTCGACATTGGGCAACTCCTTCCGCGCGAGGTGGACCAGGCTGGCCTCATGAGCCGTGATCTTCGGTCCGGGTGTTTGGACAGTCACCCACCGGTTCATGGACGTGCAGCGGAGCACGTCCCACCACCGGCCATCGATTGCGATCATGTCGCCACTGATCAAGTTCTTCAGCCGAATGCCGTCACCGAGAGGCTGAGCTTTTGGCGGTGGGTATGAGGGCAGAACCGCGAGACGGGAAAGGACTCTCAAGGGAGTGGGGCTACCGGGTGTTGCTGACCCCGGAGAGCCCTCCTGGGAAACCCCTGCGGCCTGCTGACTCTTCATGATTCATTTCTAGCTGTGTCGATTCGAGTACACAGGGGGCATGCCGGGGGGCATCCTTGTTCTGTGACGGTAGGGAGCCAAATCCGCACTCTGCGGCTAGCCCACGGATGGTCAGAGCGCGAGCTAGCGGACCAGCTATGTCGTGTCAGCGGCCACGACACGATCTCTAAGAGGGAAGTTCGGCGATGGGAGTTGGGTAACGTCACCCCTGGCCCCTTCTGGCTGGCACACCTGGCATGCGTCCTGCAAGTGCCCGAGGGTGTGCTGAACGCAAGGCGTGGCGACCTCTTGGCTGTTGCTGGTGCGATCACCCTGGTGCCTGCCGTTGCGTCAGACCTCATTGGCGCGGGGTTTGCGACCGCGCTATGGGACCGTCCTACGCCCGACTATTGGGAGGCGAGAGCCGACGAGTACGGGCATCTCTATATGTCCTTGGGGACTGCTGACGTACAGCGCCAACTAGCCTGCGACCTGATCGCGGTCCAGAGTCAGTTGGCCAACCCGAACGTGTGGGCAACCGCATCAAGGCTCGTCACGCTCTACGGGAAGACGTTCGCTGACGTACCCAGCAAGGCGGCTGACTGGTACCGGACAGCGGTCGCGTCCGCTGACGAGTCTGGAGACCTTCCCGCCCGAGTATGGGCACGTGCTCACTCTGCCCTTACGTTGGCGTATTGGGGAACGTCGCTTGATGAAGCCGACGCCATGGCAGACCAGGCGCTTGAACTGTCGGACCGTTCGACCCTTGGCAGGCTCAATGCGTGTCTGGCTAAGGCGCACATTGCGGCGCTCCGAGACGACAAGACAGCCGCACTCAACTGGCTTGGCCAGGGAACGAACATCTTTGATGTGGTGTCATCGGATGATCCCCTGTCCGACTATGCAATGCCGGAATGGCGCATGGCGACGATCTCCAGCCTGGTTCTGTCTCGCATCGGCGACGAGCGCAGAGCCGCAGAGGTCCAGGACGTCGCCTCTCGTGTCCTGCCGGAGTCGCTTCCTAGGTTCGCCACGCACCTTGAATTGCACCGTGGCCTCTTGCTAGCGAAGACAGGCGACAAGCAGGGAGGCGTGGCCTACGCCCGCGCTGCACTCGACAAGCTTCCTGCTGGACGGCACTCCGCGACGCTGCGCGCCATGATGGGTGAGATCAAGCACGCAACGGTGTAAGGTCCCTGTTCGGAAGACCGTTACTCAGTGCCTCACTCGGTGCTGATGCCCGCGCCGGTCAGGACGCCGATCGGGCCGGTGCGGGTGCGCCAGTCGCTGCTCATGCCACCGAGGGTAGCCAGTGGGCGTCGCAGGAAGCGAAGAAGTTTCGCTGCTTAAGGCGAGCCTTATACGCGCCCTATCCGTCCCCGCTTCTATCCCCTCTGTGATGCCGAGTTCTACCGCCTCAATGATGCCAAGGCAGAGCGACCACCTCGCTCGGCAGCCCCTCCCGCAGAATCGACGCCAGCAGCGGCGCCAGCCCCCACGGCACCACGCTCCCGTCCGCGGCCGCCACCTCCTCGACCGACCACCACCGGTGATCGGAGATCGCCTTCCGCTCAAGTTCGGTGAACCCGCTCATGTCGATGTCGAGGCTGTCGACCCGATGGAAGAAGTAGTCCTCCCGGAACACCCCCTTCTTCCACCCCAGATCGGCATAGCCGCCCGTGGCCGCGACCAGCCCGCCGAGCGCCTCCGGCGCCACCACCAGCCCCGTCTCCTCGCGCAGCTCGCGAGCCGCCGCCGCGTTCAGCTCCTCGCCCTCGTCGATCCCGCCGCCGGGCGTCAGCCACACGAAGCCGCCGGCCTGCCTGCTGCTGTGGAACTTGAACAGCAGCAGGCGGTCCTCCCGGTTCATCAGCAGGATGCGGGCGGTGTGGCGCGCGTAAGGACCCTCAGGCAGCGTCAGCATGACCTCAGGGTAGTCAGCCGCGGTCGGCGCCCGGAGCCCGGAGCCCGGCGCCCTACCCCAGCGCCGCGATCTGCACGGTCAGCGTCCCCACCGGCTGGTACGTCAGCCCCAGCCGCGCCACGTGCTTCCACCGCAGCACGCCGTCGGCGTCGATGAGGAACACCGAGCGCTTCAATCCCAGCCCCGGCAGCGAGATCCCGTACTCCCGGATGACGCGCTTCTCCGGATCGGCCAGCAGCGGCAGCTGCAATCCGTGCCGCCGCGCGAACTTCTCGTGGCTGTCCAACCCCTGCGGGCTGATGCCCCACACCTCCGCGCCGACCCCGGTGAACTTCTCCAGCTCGTTGGAGTACGCGCACATCTGCTTGGTGCACACCGGCGTGTCGTCGCCGGGGTAGAACGCCAGCACGATCGGCTTGCCGCGGTGCTCGGACAGCGTGAACCGGCGCTGCTGCACATCGGCGCCGGACAGCACGACCGCCGGCAGGGTGAAATCGGGAGCCGCCGTGCCGAGCTCGGGGGTGGAGGCCATGATCGGTGCCCTTCGAGTGAGGCCGCAGTTACCTGTCGGTAGACAGGCCGTTGGACAGCATGGCGCATGAGGCTCAAGGCCTAATAGCCTCCAACGCCAGCAACGCCACATGCAAAGCCAAGCACGACTCGACAGAGTCCAGATCCACCGACAGGATCCGCTCGATCCGGTGCAGCCGCTCATAGAACGACGGCCGCGACAGATGCGCCGCGTCGGCCGCCGCCGACTTGTTCCGCCCCGACTCCACATACACCGTCAGCATCCGCACCAGGTCGGTCCCGCGCTCGGCGTCGTACGCCAGCAGCGGCCCGAGCTCCCGCTCCACGAACGTCTGCAACCGCGCGTCGTCCCGCAGCAGGTGCAGCAGCCCGCGCAGCCGGACGTCCACCAGCCGGTGGTACGGCGCCGAACCCGCCGGCTGCCGGACCGCCGCGTCCGCGACCTGCACCGCCTCCAGCAGCGACCGCCGCGCGTCGCGCACCGCGCCGACCGACGTGCCGACCGCGATCACGTACCCGTCGGCCACCGACGGCGACGTCGGCCGCTCCACCAGCCGCCGCACCCGCTCGGCGAAGCCGTCCAGCGCCGCGTCCTCGCGGTCCTGCGGCCCCAGCGCCAGCAGCAGCCCGACGCTGTGCTCGTCGAGCGTGCCGATCAGCGCCGACAGCCGCCGGTCGCGGATCGCCGCGGCCGCCTGGTCGGTCAGCTCGCGCAGCCGGGCCTGGGTCTCCAGCGCCGTCGGGTGCGCCGCGGTGCGCAGCCGCAGCACCAGGCCGACCAGCCGCCGGCCGTCCAGGGTGACGCCGAGCGCCCGGGCCCGCAGCGCCACCTCCGAGGCCGGCTGCCCGTGCGACAGGATCGCGGTCAGCAGCGTCCGGTGGGTCTGCCGCTCCAGCGAGTCGCGGTCCCGCTCCACCAGCCGGTTCAGCGCCAGGGTGGAGGCGGCGCGCTCCAGCAGCATGGACAGCCGCGCCACCGGGGCCGGGTCGTTGCAGATCAGGACCAGCCGGCCCCAGTCGTGGCCGCGGGCGCCGACCACGGTGGTGAGCCAGCCGGAGCGCTCGTCGTGGGAGGTGCGGCCCAGGGTGCGCACCGAGCGGGAGCGGCCCTCCCAGCCGTCGAGCAGGACCGCGGGGTCGGCGCCGGCCTGGGAGTAGGTGAGGACCTGGTGGGCCAGGTTCTCCAGCACCACCGGGCAGCCGGACATCCGGCCGATCTGCTGCACCACCTCGTCCGGGGAGGCGCCCTCCACGGCCAGCTCGGTGAAGGTCTGGTGCACCTCGTCGGAGGCCCGCAGCTCGGCCAGCTGGGCGTCGATGATCAGACCGTGCACCGCCTCGGTGATGGTGACGAAGCGGGTGTCCAGGGCCAGCGTGATCACCGGCAGGCTGTGCTTCTCGGCGGCGGCCAGCAGCGCCTTGGGCAGGCTGCTGTCGGTGTACCGGCGGCCCAGCTCCAGCACCAGGCCGGCGGCGCCGAGCTTGGCCAGGTCGGCGACGAAGTCGGCGAGCCGGTCGCGGTCCTCGGGCCAGGCGATGCCGGTGGACAGCACCAGCTCGCCGCCGCGCAGGATGGTCGCGACGTCCACCAGCTCGGTGACGTGCACCCAGCGCACCACCCGGTCCAGCCCGGCGGCCCCGGCCACCACCCGCGGCCCGCCCTGTTTGACCGGGCCGAGCTGGAGCACGTCGCCGACCGTCGGGTACTGCGTGGCGTACACCGAGGGCGCGGGGGCGGACGCGGCCGGCAACGCCGTGGTAACCGGCGCGGGGCCCGGCGCCGAGGCCGGGGCCGAGGGGTCCGTCGCGTCGTCGTCGGGCCGGTCGGTGCTGCTCACGGTGGCTCCTGGGGCGTACGGGGTCGGGGGTGCGGATCGGGAGATGCGGATCGCGTATGCGGTTCGGACATGCGGTCCGGGCCCCGGATCGGCGTCCGGACCGGCCGCGGCGTGCAAAGTTCTTCACCCATTGTTCTTTGCACAGTGTTCAGAAGGATCGCACTGCCGACGCACCTTGCCAGGTGCGCCCTGACCGGCGCAAGGGATTCGGTGATATCGGTCCGATCCCGCACCGACGAGGGATCGGTCTGTGCAGGTCGGAAGTAGGTCGCGATTTCGTTGCGAGGTTCATTTCCTTCGACGGAATCCCTTGTTTCTCGGCCCAATGTCTGTAACGATCCTCACTCGGACGCGGGTAGCCGTGTGCCGAACCGGAAGTGGCCGGACGATGCGCCGGTGTACCTGGCAGCGGGTCGAGGTTTGCAAGCCGTCAAGGGAGAACGTGGTGCACCAGTACATCGGTGGAGGGCTGAGGACCGGATCGTCAGGAGTCGTGCATCAGGTCACGAATCCGGCGGACGGCAGCGTCGTCACCGATCTCGTGCTCGGTGACGGACACGACGCCGACCAGGCGGTCGCCGCGGCCCGGGCGGCCTACCCCGAATGGAGTAGGGCGGCTCCTGTCGAGCGCTCGGCCGCGCTGCACAAGCTCGCGCAGCTGCTCGACGAGCGCTCCCAGGAGTTCGCCGAGACCGAGTCCCGCCAGACCGGCAAGCCGATCCGCCTGACCACCGGCTTCGACGTGCCGGGCACCGTGGACAACACAGTGTTCTTCGCCGGGGCGGCCCGGCACCTGGAGGGCAAGGCCTCGGCCGAGTACTCCGGCGACCACACCAGCGCGATCCGCCGGGAGCCGATCGGCGTCGTGGCCTCCATCGCGCCGTGGAACTACCCGCTGCAGATGGCCGCCTGGAAGATCCTGCCGGCCGTCGCCGCCGGCAACACGATCGTGCTCAAGCCCGCCGAGATCACGCCGCTGACCGCGCTGATGTTCGCCCGGGCCTGTACCGACGCCGGCCTGCCGGACGGTGTCGTGAACGTCGTCGTCGGCCACGGCCAGGTGGCCGGCGAGGCGCTGATGGCGCATCCGGACGTGCGCATGGTGTCCTTCACCGGCTCCACCCCGGTCGGCAAGCGCGTCATGGAGGTCGCCTCCCGCACCGTGAAGCGCGTGCACCTGGAGCTCGGCGGCAAGGCGCCGTTCGTGGTCTTCGACGACGCCGACCTGGAGGCCGCGATCCACGGCGCCGTGGCCGGCTCGCTGATCAACACCGGCCAGGACTGCACCGCGGCCACCCGCGCCTACGTGCACCGCAGCCGGTTCGAGGAGTTCGTGGCCGGGGTCGCCGACCTGTACGCGAAGGTCAAGCTCGGCGACCCGATGGACCCGGCGACCGACCTGGGCCCGCTGGTCTCCTTCAAGCAGCGCGACAGCGTCGCCGGCTTCGTCGACCGGGCCCGGGCCGGGGGCGCGAAGATCGTGGTCGGCGGCGAGGCCCCCGGCGGCGCGCTGGCGGCCGGCGCCTACTACCGCCCGACCCTGGTCACCGGCGTGGCGCAGGACTCGGAGATCGTGCAGGACGAGGTCTTCGGCCCGGTGCTGACCGCCCTGCCCTTCGACACCGACGACGAGGCGTTCGCCCTCGCCAACGACACCCCCTACGGCCTGGCCGCCTCGGCGTGGACCCGGGACCACTACCGCGCCCTGCGCGCCGTGCGCGAGATCGCCGCCGGCTGCGTCTGGGTCAACGACCACATCCCGATCATCTCCGAGATGCCGCACGGCGGATACAAGGCCTCCGGCTTCGGCAAGGACATGTCCTCGTACTCCTTCGAGGAGTACACGCAGGTCAAGCACACCATGCACGACATCACCGGAGTGGCGCGCAAGCCCTGGCACCGCACGATCTTCGATCTCTGACCCGCAGTACCGCCCCAACCCCCAACCCCACAGGTGATAGGACGGACCCCTCGCATGAACGACATATCCCGCGCTCGCGACGAGTTCCTCGAATCCGCCGACCGGTACCCGGAGGCCTTCCGGCGCCAGCTGGGCGCCGCCTCCCGCCGGGGATTCCTGGCCGCCGGCCTCGGGGTGGGCGCGGCCGGCCTGCTCGGCGCCTGTGCGACCAAGACCAAGAAGGCCTCCGGCTCCACCGACACCGGCAGCGCGGGCAGTGCCGGCAGCTCGGGCTCGGCCGGCGGTTCGGCCACCGGGTCGCCGTCCCCCGCGGCGCCGTCGGAGGGCAAGGCCGGGACCGACAAGTCCGACACCGAGAAGATCGTCAACTTCTCCAACTGGGTGTCGTACATCGACGTCGACGAGAACGACAAGAACAAGCGGCCGACGCTGGACAACTTCAAGACCGAGACCGGCATCGAGGTCAAGTACACCGAGGACGTCAACTCCAACGACGACTTCTTCGCCAAGATCCACCAGCAGCTGGCCGGCGGCCAGGACACCGGCCGGGACCTGATGGTGCTGTCCGACTGGATGATCGGCAAGCTGCGCCAGATGGGCTACCTGCAGCCGCTGAACCTGGACAACATCCCGAACTTCAAGAACCTGCTGCCCGAGGCGCAGAACCCGGCGTACGACCCGAACCGCAAGCACACCGTGCCGTGGGCGATGGGCTTCACCCTGCTCGGCGTCAACCTGAAGTCCGCGGGCCTGACCAAGGACCAGGCGCAGCAGCTGTCGATCAAGGAGATGCTGACCAACACCAAGTACAAGGGCAAGGTCGGCTACTTCGCCGAGATGGAGGACGGCGTCGGGTTCTCGATGCTGGCCAACGGCATCAACCCGGAGAAGTTCAGCGACGACGAGTTCAGCAAGGCCGTGGACTTCATCCAGAAGGCCCGCGACAACAACCAGATCCGGCAGTTCACCGGCAACGACTACATCAATGACCTGACCAACGGGAACTACGCCATGTGCATGGCGTACTCCGGCGACGTGGCGCAGCTCGACGACGACAACATCGTCTGGGTGGTCCCGCAGGAGGGCATGCTCTGGTTCGCCGACAACATGTGCGTCCCGTCGCTGGCCTCGCACAAGACCAACGCCGAGAAGTTCATGAACTACATGCTGGAGCCCAAGGTCGCCGCGACGCTGGACGACTACATCAGCTACATCCCGTCGATGGTCGGCGCCGACGCCGCGATGAAGGACGTCGACGCCGACGCGCTGAAGAACCAGCTGATCTTCCCGGACGCCGCCACCAAGGCCAAGGCGCACGAGTTCATGGAGCTGGACCTGAAGACGCTGGACAAGTACGTCGCCCAGTTCAAGGAAGTCACCGGCTGACCGGGGGCGCCCCCGCGCCGTATCCCCGCGTCCCCCCGCCCCGACCGCCCGCCCCGCCCCCGTGCCGCGGGCGGTCCGGCCCCTCCCCACTCCCGACCGCGAGACAGGCAGGCAGCGGTACATGAGCAAGAACACTGACACCACATCGGAGCCCGCGGCCGGCGACCTCCGGCTGGTGAACGTCACCAAGCGCTTCGGCGACTTCACCGCCGTGAACGACCTGACGCTGACCATCCCGCAGGGCTCGTTCTTCGCGCTGCTCGGCGCTTCCGGCTGCGGCAAGACCACCACCCTGCGCATGGTGTCCGGCCTGGAGGAGCCGACCGGCGGCCGGGTCCTGATCGGCGAGGACGACATCACCCGCCTGCGGCCCCACAAGCGTCCGGTGAACACCGTCTTCCAGAACTACGCCCTGTTCCCGCACCTGACGATCGCCGACAACATCGCCTTCGGCCTCAAGCGGCGCGGCATCAAGGACGTCGCCAAGCCGGTCCAGGAGATGCTGAACCTGATCGAGCTCTCGCACATCGGCAGCCGCAAGCCCAACCAGCTCTCCGGCGGCCAGCAGCAGCGGGTGGCGCTGGGCCGGGCGCTGATCAACCGGCCGCAGGTGCTGCTGCTGGACGAGCCGCTGGGCGCGCTGGACCTGAAGCTGCGCCGGCAGATGCAGATCGAGCTCAAGCGGATCCAGACCGAGGTCGGCCTCACCTTCGTGCACGTCACCCACGACCAGGAGGAGGCCATGACCATGGCCGACACCATCGCGGTGATGAACCACGGCCGGATCGAGCAGCTCGGCTCGCCCACCGACCTGTACGAGAACCCGAGGACCACCTTCGTGGCGAACTTCCTCGGCCAGTCGAACCTGCTGCCCGGCCGGGCCGGCGGCGTGGTCGGCGAGCACCTCCAGGTGGTGCTGGAGGACGGCACCCGGGTGCTGATCCCGGCCGAGCGCAACCGGGCCTCCGGCGAGGACGTCATCGTCGGCGTCCGCCCGGAGAAGATGTCGATCCACGCCTCGGCCGAGGAGGTCCCGTCCGGGCGCAACGTGCTGACCGGCGGCATCGTCACCGACACCAGCTTCGTCGGGGTGTCCACGCAGTACGTCGTCAAGGCGGCCGTCTGCGACGAGCTGGGCGTGTTCGTGCAGAACGACGGCGCGCAGATCTTCCGGCCCGGCACCCCGGTCGTGGTGTCCTGGGACCCGTCGCAGGGCTTCGGCCTGGACGGCCGCCAGGACATCGACGCCGGCGCGGAGGCGGACCTGGAGGCCGCCTCGTGAGCACGCCGGTCGCGACCACTGACCCGGCCGGGGCGGACGCGGCGGCCGGGGCCACGGACGCCGAGCTGCGCGCCGACCGGCGGGCGCGCCGCCGGCGCGCCCGCCTGCCGTACCTGCTGCTGGCGCCGGGCATCGTCTGGCTGATCGCCTTCTTCGTCGTGCCGATGTGGTCGATCATCTCGACCTCGGTCGAGGAGGGCGACATGGACGCCGGGTTCGTGCTCACCTGGCGGTGGGCGAACTTCGGCGACGTGTGGAGCCGCTGGAACGAGCAGATCGTGCGTTCGCTCGAATACTCGCTGATGTGCACGCTGTTCTGCCTGCTGCTGGCGCTGCCGCTGGCGTACTTCATCGCCTTCAAGGCCGGGCGCTGGAAGAACCTGCTGATGGCGCTGGTCGTCGCGCCGTTCTTCACCAGCTACCTGATCCGCACGCTGGCCTGGAAGACGATCCTGGCCGACGACGGCTGGGTGATGCACGTGCTCACCACGCTGCACATCACGCCGCTGCTGTCCGGCATGGGCTGGACCTACTCCGACAACAGCATCCTGCAGACGCCGTTCTCCGTGGTCTGCGGCATGGTCTACAACTTCCTGCCGTTCACGGTGCTGCCGATCTACACCGCGATGGAGAAGATCGACCCGCGGCTGCACGAGGCCGGGCAGGACCTGTACGCCTCGGCCTGGGCCACGTTCCGCAAGGTGACGTTCCCGCTGGCGCTGCCCGGCATCGTCGGCGGCACGCTGCTGACGTTCATCCCCGCGGTCGGGGACTACACCAACGCCGTGATGCTCGGCGGCCCGAAGACGAAGGTCATCGGCACCGTGATCGAGCAGCAGATGATCGGCACCGGCGGCAACCTGCCGTACGGCGCGGCCCTGTCCGTGATGCTGATGCTGGGCACCCTGGTGATCACCCTCGCCTACATCAAGAAGGCCGGGACGGAGGAGATCGTCTGATGCCTGTCGTGAACTGGTTCCGCAAGCATGTCATCGCGATTGTCGCGATCCTGATATTCGGCTTCCTCCTGGTGCCGAACGCCGTCGTGGTGTGGATGTCCTTCAACAAGCCTTCGGGCAAGTACAACGTGAAGTGGGAGAAGTTCTCCCTCGACGCGTGGAAGAACCCGCTCGACGACGGCATCCTGCACGACCCGCTGATGCTGTCGCTGGAGATCGCGCTGCTGGCGACGCTGGTCGCCACGATCCTCGGCACGATGATCGCCTTCGCGATCGTGCGCCACAGCTTCAAGGGCCGCGGGTTCGTCAACAGCATGCTGTTCCTGCCGATGGCGGCGCCCGAGATCGTCATGGGCACCACGCTGCTGGCGCTGTTCCTGAACACGTTCGGCGTGGACTTCCTCGGCTTCAAGTCGATCCTGATCGCGCACATCATGTTCTGCGTCAGCTATGTGGTGATCACGGTGAAGTCCCGCCTCAACGGCATGGACCCGATGCTGGAGAAGGCCGCGCAGGACCTCTACGCCACGCCGTGGCAGACGTTCTGGCGGGTGACCTTCCCACTGGTGGCCCCGGGTATCGGCGCCGCGGCGCTGCTGTCCTTCGCGTTGTCCTTCGACGACTTCATCATCACCGAGATGACCGCCGGCTCCTCGCTCACGTTCCCGTACTGGATCTGGAACGCGGTGCAGAAGGGCATCCCGCCGCAGGTCAACGTCATCGGTTCGTTGATGCTGATCATCACCTTGGCGGGTATCGCGGTGGCCGAGGTGCCGAAGTGGCTGAAGGATTCCAAGAGCCGCTAAATGTTTTTCAATAGCTAGAATCGGTATAAACCTGGCGGGGGCGTCGTAGGTCGGCGCCCCCGCACTCTTTTCGAGAGGGTGCCGCTGCACCATGAAATACGACCATCTGCTGGCCGACGCTTCCACGACCCCGTTCTGGCTCGACACGAAGGACCGTCCCGGAGCTCTGGAGGCGTTGGCCGGCCGCACTACCGCCGACCTGGTCGTGGTCGGCGGCGGATACTCGGGCCTGTGGACCGCGCTGATGGCGAAGGAGCGTGATCCGGGCCGGGACGTGGTGGTGCTGGAGGCGAACCGCATCGGCTGGGCGGCCTCCGGCCGCAACGGCGGGTTCTGCTCCTCCTCGCTGACCCACGGGTACGACAACGGCCTGTCGCGGTGGCCCGACGAGATGGAGACCCTGGACCGGCTCGGGCAGGAGAACCTCGACGAGATCGAGGCCACGCTGGAGCGGTACGGCATCGACTGCGACTGGCGCCGCACCGGTGAGCTGGCCGCGGCGACCACGGAGTGGCAGGCCGAGGAGCTGGCCGCGGTTCCGACGTCCGAGCACGTGGTGTTCCTGGACCGCGAGGCGATGCGGGCCGAGGTCGCCTCGCCGACCTACCACGCCGGCCTGTGGGACAAGAACGGCTGCGCGATCGTCGATCCGGCGCGGCTGGCGTTCGGGCTGCGCGAGGCGTGCCTGCGGCTGGGCGTGCGGATCCATGAGAAGTCGCCGGTGTCGCTGCTGGAGCGCGAGGGCCCGCTCATGCGGGTCGGCACCGACCACGGCCTCGTCGTGGCGCCGAAGGTCGCGCTGGCCACCAACGCGTTCCCCAATCTGCTCAAGCGGGTCCGGCCGTACCTCGTCCCGGTGTACGACTACGTGTTGATGACCGAGCCGTTGTCGGACACGCAGCTGAAGGCCGTCGGCTGGGCCAACCGCCAGGGCATCGGCGATTCGGCGAACCACTTCCACTACTACCGCCTGTCCGCCGACAACCGGATCCTGTGGGGCGGCTACGACGCGGTGTACCACTTCGGTTCGAGGATCTCGTCGAAGCTGGACCAGCGCCCCGAGACGTTCGACAAGCTCGCCGGGCACTTCTTCGAGACGTTCCCGCAGTTGGAGGGCCTGACCTTCACCCACAAGTGGGGCGGTGTCATCGACACCTGCTCCCGGTTCTGCGCCTTCTTCGGCACCGCCCACGACGGCGCCGTGGCCTACGCCGTCGGCTACACCGGCCTCGGTGTCGGCGCCACCCGCTTCGGCGCCGACGTCATGCTCGACCTGCTGGCCGGCGAGCCGACCGAGCGCACCGAGCTGGAGATGGTGCGCACCAAGCCGCTGCCGTTCCCGCCGGAGCCGTTCAAGTGGTTCGGCATCACGATGACCGACGCCGCGCTGGCCCGCGCCGACCGCAACGGCGGCAAGCGGAACCTGTGGCTGCGCACGCTGGACCGGTTCGGAATGGGCTTCGACTCCTGACGGCCCGCCAGGCTGTCAGGGGAATGCGCAGAACGCCTGACACCCTGCTCGTTGTCGCATCCGGCCGCCGGTCGCAGACTCATCAGTAACGTCAGACTCCATCCCCGCCACCCGGTAAGGAACGCCATGACCAAGCACGTCACCCACTGGATCGACGGCCGCGCGTGGGAGGGCGCCGCCGAGCGCCACGGGGACATCCACGACCCGGCCACCGGCGCGGTCACCGGCACGGTGGACTTCGCCTCCGTCAAGGAGGTCGACGACGCGGTGGCCGCCGCCGCGGCGGCGTTCCCGGGGTGGCGCGCGGCGTCCGTCGCCAAGCGGACCACGGTGCTGTTCGCCTTCCGCGAGCTGCTGAACCAGCACAAGGACGAGCTGGCCGCGCTGATCGTCTCCGAGCACGGCAAGGTGCACTCCGACGCCCTCGGCGAGGTCGCCCGCGGCCTGGAGGTCGTGGAGTTCGCCTGCGGGATCGGCGCCATCCTCAAGGGCGGTTTCAGCGAGTCCGCCTCCACCGGCGTCGAGGTGTACTCGCTGCACCAGCCGCTGGGGCCGGTGGCGATCATCTCGCCGTTCAACTTCCCGGCGATGGTGCCGATGTGGTTCTTCCCGATCGCGATCGCGGCCGGGAACACCGTGGTGCTCAAGCCGTCGGAGAAGGACCCGTCGCCCGCGCTGTTCCTGGCCGACCTGTGGCGGCGGGCCGGGCTGCCGGACGGCGTGTTCAATGTCGTGCACGGCGACAAGGTCGCGGTGGACCGGCTGCTGGAGCACCCGGACGTGCAGGCCGTGTCGTTCGTCGGCTCCACCCCGATCGCGCGCTACGTCTACGAGAACGGCACCCGCTACGGCAAGCGCGTACAGGCCCTCGGCGGCGCCAAGAACCACATGGTGGTGCTGCCCGACGCCGACTTGGACCTGGCCGCCGACGCCGCGGTCTCGGCCGGCTTCGGCGCCGCCGGCGAGCGCTGCATGGCGATCTCGGTGCTGGTCGCGGTGGACCCGATCGGCGACGACCTGGTCGCCCGGATCACCGAGCGGATGGCCGGCCTGAAGGTGGGCCCGGGCTGCCTGCCGGACTCCGAGATGGGGCCGCTGGTCACCGGCGTGCACCGGGACAAGGTCACCTCCTACCTCGACGCTGGCGTGACCGCCGGCGCCGAACTGGTGGTCGACGGCCGCAAGCACGCGATCGGCGGCGCCGAGGCGGGCATCGACACCGCCAACGGGTTCTGGCTCGGCCCGACGCTGTTCGACAAGGTCACCTCCTCGATGAGCGTCTACACCGACGAGATCTTCGGCCCGGTGCTCTCCGTGGTCCGCGCGGCCTCCTACGACGACGCCCTGGCGCTGGTGAACAGCAACCCCTACGGCAACGGCGTGGCGGTGTTCACCAACGACGGCGGCGCGGCGGCGAAGTTCCGCGACCAGGTCGAGGTGGGCATGGTCGGCGTGAACGTGCCGATCCCGGTCCCGGTGGCCTACCACTCCTTCGGCGGCTGGAAGGCCTCGCTGTTCGGCGACACCCACGCCTACGGCCCGCACGGCGTGCACTTCTACACCCGCACCAAGGCCGTGACCCAGCGCTGGCTGGACCCGAGCCACGGCGGCGTGAATCTCGGGTTCCCGACGAACGCGTGAGGCCCGGCGGCCCGGTCGCGGGCGGGCCGTAGCAGTACCCGGAGAACCTCGGCACCATGCCGGGGTTCTCTGCGTTTTTACCGATAAGCTACCTGAATTGGTGGATCCATCCCTTTGGCCGCTTATGGCCGGGTTCGGTGCGAGAGAAACGCAGTGCGGGCCCAAACCGGAGCCGCGCACACCTAGGGGAGGACAGACATGTCTCTCGTGATCAAGTCTCTGGCGACCGCCGCGACGGTCACCGCGTTGATCCTCGGCGGCGCCGCGGCCGCCAGCGCCGACACCGCCAGCGGCACCAACCTCGGCATCACCGCCGGGAGCACCGAGGGCAACAGCGGCATCGGCACCGGCAACGTCGTGCAGGGCAACAGCGGCTCGGTGGCGCAGGGCGTTGGCAACGTCGTCGGCAACGGCGACGTCGTGATCAGCTACGGCAGCCTGTGGGGCGGCGGCTGGAGCGGCTGGGGCGGCTGGGGCAGCGCCTGGCACCACCACCGCTGCGGCATCCTGTAAGGCGCGCGAGCCCGGCTCGGGGGACTTAATCCTCAGGATCCTGAGGTAAGAGCACTGCCACACCTACGGTCCCGGCGCCCGCCGGGACCGTAGGTGTTTTCACTTTCTTGAGCACGTGACGTCGGCGGATACCGCGTTCGGCGGCGTCACGGTGACATCCATGACAGCGCACTGCGGAGCCCTTCGGGGCATCACCGTGACGGCCTGGGCACCCATTGCGACGGTCCGCGCCACCCCGTCCGCCACGTGCCACACACCTGTTCGCCCCGAAGCTATCGTCCCTTCTCAGTGGCACAGCCGGAACCTCTTGCCCTACGTTCGACAGGTGACGCAGACGACGACGTACCTCCGTTACCCGCACCTGTCCGGCAACTCCCTGGTCTTCGTCGCGGACGACGACGTCTGGCTCGCCGACCTCCCGGGGATCGGGGCCACGGCCCGGGCCTGGCGGGTCACCGCGGACCGGGTCCCCGTGCGGCGCCCGCGGCTGTCGCCGGACGGCACGCGGCTGGCGTGGACGTCGGCCCGCGAAGGCGTCCGCGAGGCGTTCACGCTGCCGGTCGACGGCGGGGCCACGACCCGCCTGACCTACTGGGGCCACGCCCGGACCGAGACCATCGGCTGGGCCTCGCCCGACGAGGTGCTGGTCAGCGGCTGGGGCGGCCACGGCCACCGGTTCTTCACCTTCGCCCACGCGATCCCCGCCGACGGCGGCCGGCCGCGGGTGCTGCCCTACGGCAACCTCAAGGACCTGGCGATCGCCGAGCCCGGTGCCGAGCGCTCCGCCGCTGTGCTCAGCCGCTTCTACGCCGGCCAGGCCCACCTGTGGAAGCAGTACCGCGGCGGCGCCGCCGGCCAGCTGTGGGTCGACCAGCAGGGCGACGGCCAGTTCGAGCGCTTCCTGCCGGATCTCGACGGCAACCTCGGCGACCCGATGTGGTACGACGGCCGCGTCGTGTTCGTCTCCGACCACGAAGACGTCGCCGACCTCTACTCGGCGCTCCCGGACGGCACCGACCTGCGCCGCCACACCACCGGCGAGGGCGGGTACTACCTGCGGCACGCCGCCACTGACGGCGTCCGCCTGGTCTTCCAGCGCGCCGGCCGGCTGTGGGTGATGGAAGACCTCGAAGACGACCCGCGTCCGCTCGACATCCGGCTGCCCGGCGCGCGGACGGCGGCCGTCCGGGTCCCGGTCGACGCCTCCGAGCACCTGGGGGGCTTCACGCCGGACCGCACCGGCCGCGCCAGCGCCGTCGAGGTGCGCGGCACGGTGCACTGGCTCACGCACAAGGACGGCCCGGCGCGCGGCCTGCTGGTGCGGGACGGCGTGCGCGGCCGGCTGCCGGTGGTGCTCGGCGACACCGGCCAGGCGGCGTGGATCAGCGACGACGGGGAGCAGTACTCGATCGAGATCGGGTCCGTGCACGGGGACGGCGCGGTTGGCGGCGGGCAGGGTGCCGGGCCGGACTCGGCTCAGGGCTCTGTGTTGGAAGCCGCGTCGGAAGCCGTGTCGGGCTCCGCGTCGGACGCCGCGCCCGATACCCCGATCGACAACCCCCTCGACCACCCGCCGGGCTCTGCGCCGGGTTCCGTGTTGGCGCCGGGCGTCCGCCGGATCCTGACCGGCGAGTTCGGCCGCGTCCTGGAACTCGTCGCCTCCCCGGACGGCCGCCACCTCGCGGCCACCACCCGCGACAACAAGCTGCTGCTGATCGGAGTCGAGGCCGGAACGCTCCGGGTCGTGGCCGACGGCGACGGCACCTACAGCGGACTGACCCGCTGGGGCATCCCGTTCGCCTCTGACCCGGCGTTCTCCCCGGACTCCCGGTGGCTGGCCTGGAGCCAGCGCTCCGGCGTCGCCGACGCCTGGCAGATCCGAGCCGCCGACGTCGCGACGCTGACCGGCGTCGACATCACCGAGCCCCGGTTCCGCGACTGGAACCCGGTGTTCACCACCGACGGCAAGCACCTGGCGTTCCTGTCGGCGCGGACCTTCGACACGTATCCCGAGGAGTTGGTCTACGACTTCTCGTTCCTGCCGGCGGTGCGCCCCTACCTGGTGCCGCTGGCCGAGAGCGAGCCGTCGCCGTTCGACCCCGAACTCGGGGGGCGGCCGGTCGACGCGGACGACGCCGGGTCCGGTTCGGGCAGCTCGGGCGGGTCCGGCGGCTCCGGCGGCTCCGACGCCGAGAAGAAGGACTCCGACATCCCGGAGACCGTCATCGACAGCTTCGGCATCACCACCCGCGCCGTGCCGTTCCCGGTCGCCTCCGGCAGCTACTCCGCCCTCGCGGCCGTCAAGGGCGGCGTGACCTGGCTGGTGAAGCCGGTCGTCGGCGCCCTCGGCGACACCCTGGCCGGCTCCGGGCAGGACCAGCCGCGCTCCTCGCTGACCCGCTACGACCTGGCCAAGCGCGAGCACAGCACCCTGATCGACGAGCTCGACGGCTACGCGGTCAGCGGCGACGGCGCGCGCCTGGTGGCCGAGGACCGCGGCACGCTGGCGGTCTGGTCGGCCGACAAGTCCGGCGACGACGCCAAGCCCGAGTCCGTCGACCTGTCCCGGATCCGGATCACCGTGCTGCCCCGGGCCGAGCGGGCCCAGGCCTACGCCGAGGCCTGGCGGCTCCAGGTCGAGAACTACTTCCAGCCCGGCATGGGCGATCTCGACTGGGACGCGGCCGGGGCCCGATACGCGCCGCTGGTCGCGGCCACCGCGACCGACGACGACTTCGCCGACCTGCTCTGGGAGCTCCAGGGCGAGCTGCACAGCTCGCACGCCTACGTCAACCCGCCCTCGCGCGGCCGGGACGAGGCGCGCCGGCAGGGTCTGCTGGGCGCCGACCTCGTGCCGGACGAGGACGGGCTGTGGCGGATCGTCAGGATCCTGCCGGGCGACAGCTCGGTGCCGGCGGCCCGCTCGCCGCTGCTGGCGCCGGGCGTGGCGGCGCGGACCGGCGACGCGATCGTCGGGGTCGACGGCGTCCCGGTCCCGGCGCTGGTCGGCCCGGCCGCGCTGCTGGCCGGCAAGGCCGGGCAGCCGACCGAGCTGACGCTGCTGGGCGCGGCCACCGGGGCCCGGCGCGCGGTGGTGGTGGTCCCGATCGCCGACGAGGTCCCGCTGCGCTACCAGGCCTGGGTCGCCGACCGGCGGGCCCACGTGCTGGAGCGCTCCGGCGGCCGCCTGGGCTACCTGCACCTGCCGGACCAGTCCGAGCCGGGCTGGGCCGAGTTCCACCGGGACCTGCGCGCGCAGGTCGCCAAGGACGGTCTGGTGGTCGACACCCGCGGCAACCGCGGCGGCGAGACCTCCGGCCTGATCCTGGGCCGGCTCATGCAGAAGACCCTGGCCTGGGAGCACAACCGGGGCGAGATCCCCGAGCCGTATCCCGCCTTCGCGCCGCGCGGGCCGCTGGTGTCGGTGTGCGACGAGGAGGCCGGCAGCGACGGCGACATCATCAACCAGGGGTTCAAGGACCTCGGGGTGACCGTGGTCGGGACCCGGACCTGGGGCGGGGTGGTCGGCATCGACGACGGCTTCACCCTGGTCGACGGGACCTGGGTGACGCAGCCGAGGTTCGCGTTCGTGTTCGACTCGGTCGGGCTGTACGGGCTGGAGAATCACGGCTGCGAGCCGACGGTCGTCGTCGAGTTCCGGCCGCAGGACTTCGTGGCCGGTACCGATCCGCAGCTGGACAAGGCGATCGAGATCGCGCTGGACGCGCTGGCCAAGGAGCCGGCGGCGACGCCGCGGCCCGTGCCCGGGTTGACCGAGAGCTGATGGCGCCGACCTCGTACCTGCGGTTCCCGCACCTGGCCGGGAACCTGCTGACGTTCGTCGCCGAGGACGACGTCTGGCTCGCGGAGCTGCCGGCCGGGTCCGCCGACGGCGGGTCCGGGGCTTCCGGGGATTCGGGTGCTGCTGGTGGTGCTAGTGGTGCCGGTGCCGGTGCCGCTAGTGCTGTCGGCGCTGCTGGTACGCCGAGCGGTCCGGTGCGGGCCACCCGGTTCACCTCCGACTGGCAGCCGGCCCGCAACCCGCGGCTGTCCCCGGACGGCGCCTACCTGGCCTGGGCGCGGCGGCGCGACGGCGCGCCCGAGGCGTACGTCGCGCCGGTCGAGGGCGGCGACGCGAAACGGCTGACCTACTGGGCCGACGAGCGGACCGACATCCTGGACTGGCTGTCGCCGCACGAGGTGATCGTGGCCGGCGGCCGGCTGCCGATGCGCGGGGACGTGCGGGCGCACGCCGTCCCGGTCGAGGGCGGGATCCCGCTGGTGCTGCCGTACGGGACGGTGCACGGACTGGCCGTGCACGGCCCCGACGGCGCCGTCATGACCCGGCGCGGCATCGCGCACGACGCCTCGTGGTGGAAGCGTTATCGGGGCGGCCGGGCCGGCAAGCTGTGGGTGGACGCACAGGGCTCCGGCGACTTCCGGCGGATCCTGCGCGAGCACGAGGGCAACATCGACCGGCCGATGTGGGTCGGCGGCCGCGCCGCGTTCCTGTCGGACGCCTCCGGCGTGTCGGAGCTGTACTCCTGCCTGCCGGACGGCACGGACCTGCGTCAGCACACCGACGAACCGGACGGCTTCTACGCCCGGCACGCTAGCAGCGACGGCACCCGCGTGGTGTTCATGCGCGGCGGGCGGCTGTGGCTGCTGGACTCGCTGGACGACGAGGCGCGGCCGCTGGACGTGCGGCTGCTCGGGATCCGAATAGGCCGCGCCGAGTTCCCGGCGGGCGCCGCGAAGAACCTCGGCGGGTTCGCCGCCGACCGCACCGGCCGCGCCGCCGCTGTGGAGGTGCGCGGCACGCTGCACTGGCTGGCCACCAAGGACGGGCCGGCGCGCGCGCTCGCGGTGACGCCGGGAGTCCGGGCGCGGATGCCGGTGGTGCTGGGGGAGACCGGGTACGCCGCCTGGGTGACCGACGCCGGGGGCGAGTGGTCGCTGGAGATCGGGCCGGTCGACGGGGACGCGGATCTCGACCGTGACTTCGGCGCCGTCGAGGTCGGGTTGACCATCGAGTCGGTGGAGGTGGAGGTGGAGGTGGTGGAGTCGGCTGATTCGGTCGATTCCGCTGATTCGGTCGAGTCCACCGAGTCCGCTGAACCCGCCGATTCCGTAGGGTCCGCCGTTCTCGCCGGGTCCGCCGAGTCCGGCGACGGCTCGGACGACTCCGTGTCCCTGGTCCGCCGGATCCTGACCGGCGAGGTCACCCGCGTCGCCGACCTCGTCGCCTCCCCGGACGGCGCCTACCTGGCGGTCTCCACCGAGGACAACCGGCTGCTGCTGGTCGACGTCGAGAGCGGCACCGCGCGGTGCGTGGTGTCCGGGCCGCACTACGCCTGGGGCACGCTCGCCGAGGACCCGGCGTTCTCCCCGGACTCGAAATGGCTGGCCTGGGCCGAGGGCACCGAGGTCGACGGGCCGCGCAAGATCCGGATCGCGGACGTGGCCACGATCACCCCGCTCGACATCACCGACGGCCGGTTTCTGGACTGGAGCCCGACCTTCACGCTGGACGGCCGGCATCTGGCGTTCCTGTCCAACCGGACCTTCGACCCGTATTACGCCGACGAGGTGTTCGACCTCTACTTCGTGCCGGGGACGCGGCCCTATCTGGTGCCGTTGTCCGTCGACGAGCCGTCGCCGTTCGCGCCGACCCTGAAGGGGCGGCCGGTCGGGGGCGGCGAGGAGAGCAAGGCCGGGGCGAGCATCGGTGGGGGGCCGAGCACTGCTTCCAGCTCCGCGGATTCCGGCGACAGCGACCACGGCGACCACAGCCATCCCGACGGCCACGGCGCGCGGCACCCCTTTGAGAGCCACGTCGACGCCGAGGGCATCAGCGGCCGGATAGTGCCGTTCCCGGTGCCGGCCGGGCACTACTCGGCGCTGACCGCCGCGAAGGGCGGCGTGCTGTGGCTGGAGAGCTTCCGCCACGGCTCGCTCGGCGACAGCATGGCCGACACCTCCCACGAGACCGAGAAGCCGCGCCTGCGCCGCTACGACTTCGCCAAGCGCGAGGCGCTGACGCTGGCCGACGAGGCGCACGCGTTCGACGTCACCGGCGACGGCGCCCGCGTCCTGGTGCGCGACGGCGGGACGCTCCGCCTGCAGCCCGCGGACGCCCGGCCCGACAACGGCGAGCGCGAGCCGCTGGACCTGGACCGGATCCGGGTGAGCGTGGACCCGGTCGCCGAACGGCGGCAGGGCCTGCGGGAGGCGTGGCTGCTCCAGCGCGACTGCTACTGGCGCGACGACCTCGGCGGCCTCGACTGGCCGGCGGTGCACGGCAAGTACGCGCCGCTGGCCGAGGCGGTCGCGACCGCGGACGACTTCGTCGACCTCCTGTGGGAGATGCAGGGCGAGCTCGGCACCTCCCACGCCTACGCCTTCGAGGAGATCTACGGCGGCGACCCGGCCCGCCGCCACGGCCGCCTCGGCGCGGACCTGGAACGCGACATCGAGGGCCAGTGGCGCATCGCCCGGATCCTGCCCGGCGACGCGTCGGTGCCGCACGCCCGCTCGCCGTTCGAGGCCCCCGGGGTGGGGGCGCGGGTCGGCGACGTGCTGCTCGCGGTCGACGGCCGGCCGGTCGACGTCGAGCTCGGCCCGGGGCCGCTGCTGGCGGGCAAGGCCGGGAAGCCGACCGAGGTGCTGCTGTGGCGGGACGCCGAGGTCGGGGCCGAGGCGGTGGCGCGGCTGGCCGCGGAGGACGGGACCGGCGGGGGCGGCGGAAGCGTCGGCACTGTCGGGAGTGACGGGAGCGGCGGAACCGGCGGGAACGGCGGAGAGGCCGGCACTGTGCGGCGCGTCGTCATCGTCCCGCTGGACGACGAGCGCCTGCTCCGCTACCAGGCCTGGGTCTCCGACCGCCGCGCCTACGTCCACGAGCGCTCCGGCGGCCGGCTGGGCTACGTGCACCTGCCGGACCAGGCGGCGCGCGGCTGGGCCGCCTTCCACCGCGACCTGGCCACCCAGACCGCGCGCGAAGGCCTGATCTGCGACACCCGCGACAACCGCGGCGGCAACACCTCGGCGCTCGTCGTCGAGCAGCTGATGCGGCGCGTCATGGGCTGGAAGCTGGTGCGGGGCAAGGTCCCGCGCACCTATCCGCCGCAGGCCGTCCGCGGCCCGCTGGTGGCGGTGTGCGACGAGTACTCCGCCTCCGACGGCGACATGATCAATCAGCACCTCAAGGATCTTGGGGTCCCGGTGGTGGGGGTCCGCACCTGGGGCGGCGTGGTCGGCGTCGACTCGCGGTTCCGGCTGCTGGACGGCGTCCAAGTGATGCAGCCCAAGTTCATGAACTGGTTCGACTCCGTCGGCTACGGCCTGGAGAACCACGGCTGCGACCCGACCGTCGAGGTCGAATACACCCCGGCCGACGCCAACGCCGGACGCGATCCGCAGCTCGACGCCGCCGTCGACCTGGCGCTCGCCGAACTGGCCGAGCATCCGGCCGCGGCTCCGCCGGACCGCGAGTGGTTTTTGTAGCACATCCGCGGCGGCCGTGGGAGCGGCCGCCGCGGACGTCCGCGCTTCGTAACATCTGCATGGCGCTGTCCGTCACCTCGCCGCGCTATGGTGTGGCCTTGACGGTCCGAGCGGTCTAGTCCACCGAACGATCGTTCTGGTGTCCGCGGTACGACACTGCCGCGGGCCTTCAGGGGGCCACGTTCAGAGGTGGGATCGGTCAGTGGTGGTGCAGTTCGGGCTGCTCGGCCCGGTCCGCGCGCTCCGGGTGAGCGACGCGGGGCTGCCGGCGGAGGAGCTCAAAGTAGGGTCCCCGCAGCAGCAGGCGGTTTTGGCTCTGTTGGCGTCGCGCGCCGGCAGGGTGGCGACCGCCGATGAACTTATAGAAGGGTTGTGGGGCGGCGAGCCGCCGGAGGGAGCTCTAGGCACCGTCCGGACGTATGCGTTCCGCCTGCGAAAGGTCTTCGGCGCGGAAGCCATCGTTTCTATAGCGGGCGGCTACGCGCTTCAGGCGGAACGTTCGCAGGTGGACCTCTTCACGTTCGACGACCTTGTAGCGTCCGCGGAGCGGCGACGCCTGGCCGGGGACTTCGTGCGCGCGCGCGACGATCTCGCTGCCGCGCTGGCTCTCTGGCGTGGCACCCCGCTCGCCGGTATCCCCGGCCCTAATGCGGAGTCTCTGCGTTCGACACTGCTGGAGCGGCGAATCGCTGTTCAGGAAAGCCGTATAGCGCTGGACCTCATGCTGGGGCGCGGCGGAGAAGCAGTCTCTGAACTGACAGTGCTCACCGCCGAGTATCCACTGCGTGAAGGGCTGCGCGCCCAGCTCATGTTGGCGCTCTACCAGACCGGCCGTCAGGCAGAGGCGCTCGGCGTATACGCGGACACCCGGCGGCTGCTGCGCAGCGAGCTCGGCGTCGAACCCGGCAGCGATCTCAGCGACCTGCATCAACGGATCTTGCGCGCCGATCCGTCATTGGCCCGACCGGTCCCGGACACCGCTGAGCTTGTGCCGATAGCCACGGAGACTGTCGCGGGGGGCACTGGCACTGGCACTGACAAGGCGACCGGCAATGCCGCCGCCGCGCCGACCGCTATAGCGTCGCCCCAGCCCGAGCCGACTCCCAAGGCGCCAGCTCAGCTCCCCGCCGACACAGCGGACTTCACCGGCCGCGAGAACCTCACCCAGGTCCTCGCCGCCCGGATCGCCGCCACGGTCGGTCAGTCGGTCGCCGTCTGCGCGCTGTCCGGACTCGGCGGCGTCGGCAAGACGGCACTGGCCATCCACCTCGGGCATCAAGTGCGCGCGGAGTTCCCCGACGGACAGCTCTATGTGGATCTGCGCGGCGGCGACCCAGAGCCCGCAGACCCGGCGTCGATACTCGCCGCGTTCCTGCGTGGACTGGGCATGCCGGAGGGGGAGACCGCCCCCGGTCTGGAAGAACGCGCTGCCGCCTATCGGTCGGCGCTGGCCGGACGCCGGGTGCTGATCGTCCTGGACAACGCGCGCGACGCGTCACAGGTGCGTCCGCTATTGCCCGGCTCGGCGGGCTGCGCAGTGATCGTCACCAGCCGACCCAAGTTGACCAGCCTGGCCGGCGCGACCTTCGCCGATCTCGACGTGCTGGATCCCGGCGAGGCGATGAACATGTTTACGCGCATCATCGGAGATGAACGCCTCGGCGCCGAACACACAGCCGCTATAGACGTAGTCGCGCTATGTGGATATCTGCCGCTCGCTGTGCGCGTCGCCGCGTCCCGCCTGGCGTCCCGGCCACACTGGCGCATCGCCTCACTGGCCGCGCGCCTGTCGGACGAGCGGCGGCGCCTTGGCGAGCTCGCCGTCGGCGACCTGGCCGTCCGCACAGCGTTCGAACTTGGTTACCACCAGCTCACACCGGTACAAGCCGACGTCTTCCGCCGCCTGTCAGTGCTGGACAGTTCCGACGTGTCCGCCGCCGCGGCCGCCGCGATGATCGCCCAGGACGAAGCCGACACCGAAGAAGTGCTGGAATCGCTCGTCGACGCCGCCATGCTGGAGTCGGCCTCACCAGGACGTTACCGGTATCACGATCTACTGCGTCTCTATGCGCGCGAACGTTTCGAAGAAGAAGGCGGCGACAGCCTCACCGGGTACGTGAACCTGCTCGACTACTACCTGGCGGCCGTACGCCGACTCCGGCACGTCGCGCCGGAAGAACACGGACTCCCCGCCACGCGCTCCCTCGGACGGGACTTCCTGTCGCTGGAGGAAGGCGTGAAATGGATCGCCGCGGAAGGCGGCACCGTGGAATCGGTGTTCGACCGCCACGTACTGGTCCAGCCAGCCTCCGGATGGAGCCCGGCCCCGCTGGCGCTCGCCGTCGAGCTGCTCGACCACCTCGTGGCGCTGCCGGGCATCGAGCGATACGCCGAGGAGCTGGCGCAGGCGGGGCGTAACGCCGCAGCGGCTGCTTTTCAGACAGGTGACGTCCGTAGCGAGGCCCGCGCGCGGCACTCTTTGGCGCGCATCCTCTATGCGACGTACCAGGTCGACTCCGCAGCGCGGGAAGCCGAGCGCTCGATCCAGGCGGCCGAGCGCATCGGCGGCGACTACACCCAGGCCGACGCCATCAACTTGCTGGCGATGACCCGCGCCGATCTTGGGATGGATGAGGAGGCGATCGCGCTATACGAACGCGCGGTCGCCGTCAGCCAAGATTTCAAGGATGTCGCGGAGGAGGCGGCCGCGCGGCAGAACATGGCGCGCTCGCTCTTGGTGCTCGGACGGGTGGAGGACGCCGTGAGCAGCACTATGGCCGGACTTGAGTTGTGCCGGGCTTTGGGGGACGACGTGTCGACCGGATACGCGCTCTTTCAGGCCGGTTCCATCTACCTGGAGACGCGTGCCTATCAGGAGTCGCTGACCTACTTCATCGACGCGGCCCGGTACTTCTCCGGAGACCATCCGTCGATGGAGGGCGCCGCGCACGCTTCCACCGCGCGGGCCCTGCTCGCGATCGGAGAGGCCGGACGCGCGCTGGAGTACGCCGAACGCGCGGTGAGCGTGCTGCGCGGCACCGCCGACACCTGGCAGCACGCCACCGCGCTGGCGGCGCTGGCCGACGTCCTGGACGTCGCCGGCCAGCCGGAAAGGGCCCGCGGCTGCCGCGAGGAGGCGCTGGCCATGTTCATCGTGATAGGCGCGCCGGAAGCGGAACATATCAGGGATATGCTCTACATCCCGGGGCCGGCGTCAGCAGCCGGTTGACATCCGGGTCCCGGTATCAGTGGAGATCCACGGGAGGAAAGCAGGGAAGATGGGGGATACGGCAGCGCGTGCGTCCCAGGCTCCGGCCGCGGCGCACCGGCCGGGCGGACCGGCGGTCCCGACCGCCCCCGCCGCGCCCCGTGACGGCGGACGCAAGACCGACGCGGTTCGCGTCCTGGTCCGCCAGCCCGCGCACCGGGTGCGCGGGTGGCTCACGGCGGCGCCCCGCTAGCACTTCCGGACCCCACCGGAAGGACAGCGGGCGGTGACAGGAGCCGATCCGGCAGTGGACACAGGTGCCCCACCGTTGTGGCGTCCCTCACGGGGACTCCACCGCGTGCACCGCCGGATCGGTCCCGTCCGTCCCTCCGGTCGTCCTGCGTCACACGGCCGTTCACAACCCCCGTACCGCACTGGTGTTCGATTTTGTCCGGAAGGCGGCCATCACCCGACGCTTGTCGGTCCTGCGGGATACGGTGGTCGTACTGGAGCCTTCGAGGCCCATCGGGGCGTGAAGGCAACCTTTCGGAATGGAAACCCCGTCGTGACCGTTGAGAAGCATTGAACGGGGAATAACAACAAGCAAAGCAGGAGAGTAATCCGGCAACAGCCGGGGTACGGTGGCTCCACAGGCTCATGATTCTCACAGGAAAACCAGCAGGCCAGCGGAAACGATGAGGGAGGGGAAGCCGAGATGATCTTGGTTCGCCGCCTACTCGGCGACGTGCTGCGCGGCCGGAGGCAGCGCAGCGGACGGACGCTCCGTCAGCTCGCCGCGACGGCGCGGGTGTCCCCCGGCTACCTCTCGGAGGTGGAACGGGGGCAGAAGGAGCCGTCGAGCGAATTGTTGGCCGCCATCTGCGACGCGCTCGAGGTGAAGCTGTCCGACGTGCTCCTGGAGCTGTCGACCGAACTGGCCGCCGCGGAGCTCGCGGCGGAGATCGAGGCCGCCGAGCTCGGCCGGCTGGTGCCGGCCGACGGCGGCGGCGCGCAGCGCGTCCCGATGCCCCCGGCCCGGACCGGCCAGGCCGACGGCGGCGCCGGCAAGGGCCGCACGCCCGCCGGCGCGGA
>NZ_BAAAQN010000080.1:0-48878 GCF_039531695.1 Catenulispora yoronensis | reverse complement strand
GCCCAGGTATCAAGTCCATGCCGCTGCGGTGATGGTTGTTGGGCTGCGGTTGGGCTTGCATGAACTTGACACCTGGTCGGCGGTACTGTAGGCAAAGCCCTGCCGACGTGACCGAGGAGAACAAACCCAAACCCCAGGGAGAGGACTGAAGAATCCGGGGGCAGTGGGCGGCCATTTCAGCCCTGCGGCCGCCGGTGGGACAAACCTTTGGCCACCCGGCGAGGCACACCTTCGGCCACTCGGTGAGGCAAACCTTCGATTGCCCGGCGAGGCACGTCTTCGGCCGCCCGGTGGGGCAGGTCTTCGGCCGCCGCCCGATGAGGCTGGTCTTTCGCTGCCCACGCGAGAGGATCTTTGGGGCGCCCGGTGAGGCAGTTCTTTGGGGCGCCGGTGCGGGCGGTCTTCGGCCCCTGCTTTGCTTTGAACCTTCCCGGCGGCCGTAGTCAGCGAGGTGCCCAGCCCCCTGCCCCGTGATTGTCAGCTCTCTGCCTGGGTTGTTGGTTTGTTCTCCTCGGTCACGTCGGCAGGGCTCTGCCTACAGTACCGCCGACCAGGTGTCAAGTTCATGCAAGCCCAACCGCAGCCCACCAACCATCACCGCAGCGGCATGGACTTGATACCTGGGCGGCGGTGCTGTACCCGTAGGGCTGCCGACGTGAGCGAGGGGAACAAACCCCCACCCCACAAACCGCCAGCGCAGCGACTAACCGGGCCCACCTATGGAGCAGCGCCAGTTCTCCGAGGGATCAGAGGTCCCCGCTGGAGGCGCCTGCCTTTGGCTTTTCACCAACATCGGCCTCCCAGCCAGCGGCGGGGCCGGCCAGGAGGCCTTAGCCCCTACGGCTGTAATGCGGGTGGTGCTGGTAGCGCGGACGATGTCCTACTTCCCGTTGCCGACCTTGCCCTCCATGCCCTCCACGCGCTCCATCCGCCCCATGCGCTCCATATCCTCAATACCCTCAAGGCCCTGAGGGGAGACCACGGCCGTGGCAGTCCCGCTCTTGCCAGAGCGCGGAACGTCCTGCGGGTCACCGCCCACATGGACCACAACCCTCTACTCAGGCGCGGTTGCGGCATTCGCCACCTGCGGAGTGAGTATTGCGGCGTACAGGAGCGTCGTGAGGGCGATCAGCGTGGTGGGGCGTGCGGAGGCCGGGCTCGGGTCATAGGTGCTGTTCCTCCCTTGTCTTCGGCAGAATGGACGGTCCTGCCGGTCATGGTGCCGCACGAGGTATTGCGGAACGTTTGGCAATCCGTTGGATCGCTGGTCAAAGCGATTTTCCCGGACACAACATCAGAACACTTACATCGTGGGACGGGCCTGTCCTAATGTGCTCGGTTGTCCGGGCCGCCGGACGCCGCCGCTGGGCGGCCGCGTACAGGTTCCAAGGGGTTCTCCGCATGTCTTCGTCCTCGCACCAACGCTCCCGCGCCCGGATCGGCCTCGCCGTCCTGGCCGCCGTCACGGCCGTCGGCGGGCAGCTCGCCGGCGGCGCGCCGGCCCGGGCGCTCGGCTCCCGGACACCGATCCAGACTCGCCCGCCGCTGGCCTACGTCGTCGACGCCGGGAGTACGGCGGCCGGTGACATCACCGTCCTCGATCCGTCCACCGACACCGTGGTGTCGACCATCCGCGCTGTTCGCAACCCACAGGGTCTGGCGTTGACGCCGGACGGCAGGACGCTCTACACCCAGGGCGATTCCGGCGTGGTGGCGCTGGACACCGGCAGTCAGGCGGTCCGGGCCACGCTCCCGGTGGCCAGCGCGGTCCTCGCGATCGACCCGGCCGGGACCACGCTCTACGCCGGGGGTGCCAGCTCCCTGACGGCGATCGACACCGGTAGCAACGCCGTCGTCGCGACGGTTCCGCTGGCAGGCGGCGTCGGGCAGATCGGCGTCGACCCGAACGGCAAGCTGCTCTACGTCGCCCGGAGCGCCCCGAGCGCCCCGGGTGCTCAGAGCGGTGCCACCGGCCCGATCTCCGTCATCGACACGGCCACGCGGAAGGCGATCGCCTCGATCGACGCGATCGCGTCCCCCTCGGCCATCGCCTTCAACGCCGCCGGGACCCAGGCCTACATCACCGACGCGTCGAAGAACACGGTGACGGTGATCGACACGGCCACCTCCAGCGTTCGGTCCACCATCCCCGTCGGTAAGAACCCGCAGGGTGTCGCCGCCGCGCCGGACGGCTCGAAGCTGTACGTCAGCGACCACGACGACCAGGCCGTCTCCGTCGTGGACCCGGTTGCCGGCACGCTGACCTCCACCATCCCGGGCCGCCCGGGCCCGCAGGAGGTGACGATGAACAGCGCCGGGACCGAGGCGTACGTCGTCAACCAGGGCGACAGCTCGGTGTCGATGATCGACACCGGCACGGACACCATCTCGGCGACCGTGAGCGTGGGGGCCAACACCCAGCACGTCGCCCTCTACGACGGGACCGCCGGGCAGTGCCCCTGCTCCATCTTCCCGGCCTGGTCCGCGCCGACCACCGCCGACTCCGGCGACCCCTACGGCGTTGTGCTCGGGGTCAAGGTCAGCCCCTCCGCCTCCGGCCGGATCGAGGGCGTGCGGTTCTACAAGTCGGCCGCCAACAGCGGAACCCACACCGGGTCGTTCTGGACCTCCGACGGGACGCTGCTGGCCACCGGCACCTTCACCGGCGAGACCGCGACCGGCTGGCAGACGCTGATGTTCGCCAACCCGGTGGCGGTCAAGGCCGGAGGCACCTACATCGCGTCCTACTACGCCCCCAATGGCCACTACGCCTACGACACCGGCTACTTCATCAACGACCCGGCCGGCCGGGCGCCGATCACGGCGTTGGCCGACAGCGCCGGCGGCGGCAACGGCGTCTACAGCTACAACAGCGCCTCGGCCTTCCCGGCCTACACCTACAACGCCGTCAACTACTGGGTGGACGTCGTCTTCGACGGCGCTAACGTGCCGACGTCGCCGCCGGACGTCACCGGCACCAGCCCGACCGCCGGCGCTTCCGGCGCGGCCAGCACCACCGCGGTCAGCGCCACGTTCTCGGCGCCGATGGACGCGAGCACGACGCGCTTCACCGTGACCGATGCCGCCGGGACGCAGGTGCCCGGTGCTGTCAGCTACAACGCCGCCCGCACGGTCGCGACCTTCACCCCGGGGACCGAACTGCCGTTCGGGACGGTGTTCACCGCGTCGATCCAGGGCGCGGACGGCTGGGGCAACGCGATGACCGACCCGGTCAAGTGGACCTTCACCACCGGCACGAACCCGCCGCCGTACACGTGTCCTTGCTCGCTGTTCGACAAGAGCGCGACGCCGGCGGTCGAGGACTCCACGGACCCCAACCCCGTGGAGGTCGGCATCAGGTTCACGCCGAAGGTCAACGGCACGATCACCGGAGTCCGCTTCTACAAGGGCGCGCTCGACACCGGAGTGCACACCGGAACGCTGTGGAACGACAGCACCGGAGCCGCCCTGGCGACCGGCACCTTCAGCAACGAGACCGCCACCGGTTGGCAGACGCTGACCTTCGCGACGCCGGTCCGAGTGACCGCCGGAACCACCTACGTCGCCTCGTATCACGCGCCGGTGGGCAGGTACGCGTACACGAACGGGTACTTCACCTACCCGTACCTGAACTATCCGCTGGCGGTTCCCGCCGGACCAGGTAGCAAGGGCAACGGGCTCTACGCGTACGGGAGCCTGAGTACGTTCCCGAATTCGGTGAGCAGCGGGACCAACTACTGGGTCGACGCGGTGTTCAACGCGTCTTAGTAGCTGGCCGGTGGGCCGATGGGCTGGTGGGCCGGTCGCCCGATTGACCGGACTGGTGGCTGATGACTGATAACTGGCGGCTGATGGCTGGTGGCTCGTGCCCACCAGTCACCAGCCACCAGCCGTTTTCGGCCACCTCGCCTACCCCAACGGATCCGCCAGCCGCCATCCCTCGTCCAAGAGAGCGTCGACCGCCTCCATCGCCGACCGCAACCGCTTGTCCCGATCCCCGCCGACCTCGATCCACGGCGTGTCCCCGGCCGCCAGCACGTCACGGAACCGCTGCGTCATCCAGCCGCGCAGGTGCTCGCCGTCGCGCAGACCGTCGTCGTGGAACGGGACGTCGGCATCCCCGGTCAGGATGTACAGCGCGCGCGGCGGCAGCTCAGCCGCGATCTGGGCCACCTCGGCAGTGGTGCGGCCCATATACCGCTCCTGCCACACGGTCGTGGCCAGCGCGTCGGTATCGCAGACCAGCACCGGCCCACCGAGCCGCGCCCACCGGTCCTCGTCGGCGGTCTGGCGGATCACCACGTCGACGAAGTCGTCGTCGGTCCACTCCAGGTCGAACACCGTCGGCTCGGGCTGCCCGGCCCGGGCCGCCCGGCCGCGGGCGGCGGCCAGCTTGGCGGCGGTGAGCTCGCGGCCGTACTCCCCGACCCAGCCGGTGACGGCGTGCAGCCCGCCGCGCATCCGCAGCGCGGCCGCCAGGTCCTGGGACAGGGTCGTGGTCCCGGTGGACTCGGCGCCGATCACGACCACGCGCTTGGCGAACCAGGCCCGGACCCCCGCGTCCAGCTCCAGCCAGTGCGCCGTCGGATCGCGACGGACCGCCGTGCCGGAGACCGGGAACGTGCCGCGCGGGGCGTCCAGCCGGACGTCGGCGGCATCGAACCGGCGGGCCAGCTCCTGGCCGTAGCCCTCGGAGCTGAAGACCGCGTCGACCGCGACCCCGTGGTTCTGGCCGGCGGCGATGCCCTCGCGCATGAGCGCCACATGGCCGTCCCAGACCTCGGCGTCCGCGTAGTCGACGGGGATGTTGTCGACGACGCCGGTGATGCCCACATGCGGCTGCTCGGCATACGCCTCGCGCAGCCACGACACCCGCGCCGACAACGGGATCGACTCGACATCGGCGGCCATCACCACGACCGTCACCCGGCGACAGGAACTCGCGGCGGAGCGGATCAGGAAATGGTGGCCGGCGTGCGGCGGGTAGAACTTGCCGATCACCAGGCCGTGCTCGAACAGGCCGCTCACAGCACACCTGCCGGGGCGGGAGCCACCGCGCCGCCGAGACTCGGTGCCGCCGTCTGCCGTCGCCAGGTCCGCAGGCCCAGCACACACAGCCCGAGGAAGATCACGTAGACGATCCCCGTCAGATACAGCGACTTCACGAAGTACAGCGGGATGTAGACGACGTCGGCGGCGATCCAGAAGTACCAGTTCTCGAACAGCTTCAGGTTCAGCAGCCACTGCGCGCCCAGCGACAACGCCGTCGTCAGCGCGTCCCAGAACGGCGCGATGTCATCGGCCTGCCGCAGCACGACCGTCAGCACCCAGGTCGCGGGCACGATGAAGATCAGCACGGCGACCAGCATGCCACGGCTCGCGTGCGCCATCGTCCGGCGGCTGCGGCGCGCGCCCCCGCGCAACCACTGCCACCACCCATAAACACCCAGCGCGAAGTAAACGATCTGCAAGATCGCATCCGCATAGAGCTTGGCAGTCCAGAACAGCACGAAGAAGAACACGTTGTTCGCCAGGCCGATCGGGAAGTTCCAGATCCGCGCCCGCACGGTCAGCGCCACGCCGATCGCGCCGGTGAGAAACCCGAGCAGCTCGGCCCAGCTGACCTTGTCGGTGCCGAAGGTGAACAGCACCGTGTTCAGCGGTGCGACCAGGTGTTGCAGGAAGTGGTTCACGGAGTCCCCCGATCACGCTTGTTATCGTCGAGGTGACGATAACCGGCGTGATCGAGATCTGTCCAGTTCAGGCCGCCGAGCCCGACCCCGCCACGGACTCCACTCTGGACCCCGCCCCGGACCCCGCCCCGGACCTCGGCCCCAGCCGCGTGCCAAGAATCGAGACGAACCCGACCATCTCACCGGGATACCCGCCGAGATTGTGCGTCAGCGCCAGCTCCCGCTGCCCGAACGTCCCGATCCGCCGCCCGGCCGGGGCCTCGCCGCGCAGCTGGAGCCAGGCCTCGTAGACCATCCGCAGCCCGGAGGCCCCGACCGGGTGGCCGAACGACTTCAGCCCGCCGTCGGGGTTCACCGGCAGGTCGCCGTCCAGGTCGAAGGCCCCGGACAGCACCTCCCGCCAGGCCTTCCCGCGCTCGCAGAACCCCAGGTCCTCCATCAGGACCAGCTCGGTGGGGGTGAAGCAGTCGTGCACCTCGGCCATCGCCAGCTCGCGGCGCGGATCGGTGACGCCGGCCTGCCGGTAGGCGTCCTCCGCGGCGGCGACGATCTCCGGGAAGGTGGTGTAGTCGTACGCCGGGTCGCCCAGCGGCAGGCCGTTGCCCGCGACCAGCGACAGGGCCTTGATGTAGAGGGGGCGGTCGGTGTACCGGAGGGCGTCCTCGGCGCGCACGACGATCGCCGCCGCCGCGCCGTCCGCGACCCCCGCGCAGTCGAACACCGACAGCTCGCCGGCCACCCTCGGCATCGCGATCAGCTGCTCGACCGACCACTCCTTGCGGAACTGGGCCTTCGGATTGCGCGCGCCGTTCGCATGGTTCTTCGAAGCGATGCGGGCCAGGACGGTGCGCATGTCCTCGGCCGACACGCCGTACTTGGCGGCGTATGCCGGGACCACCATCGAGAACATCGCCGCGGCGGTGACGGTGCGGGCGGTGCCGTCACCGGGGATCGGGAAGGCGTTCAGGCCCTGGTAGCCGGAGTCCTTCACCTTCTCGACGCCGACCGCCATCGCCACGTCGTAGGCGCCGGACGCCACCGCGTACGCGGCCTGCCGCAAGGCCTCGGAGCCGGTCGCGCAGTAGTTCTCGACCCGGGTCACCGGCTTGCCGACCAGCTCCAGCGGCCGCGCCAGGGTGATGCCGCTCATGCCGGACTGCGCGGTGCCGAGCCAGTAGGCGTCGATCTGCTCCTTGGCCAGGCCCGGGCCGGCGAAGGCCTCGTCGCAGGCGGTGCGCAGCAACTCGTCGGCGCCGCTGTCCCAGTGCTCGGCGAAGCGGGTGCAGCCCATGCCGACGATCGCGACGCGGTCCTTGATGCCGTGCGAGGCCATCAGCGGATTCCCTCCGGGCCGGGCGGGAGGCCGCGGACCGGGCGGACCGGGCGGGCCTTCCAGAAGTAGTTGTGGACGCCGTCGGCGCTGCTCAGGCGGCGGAAGGTGGCCTGGACGCGCAGGCCGATGGCGACCTCGGCAGGATCGACGTCGGTCAGCTCGATCGGGAGCCGGCCGCCGCCGTCGAAATCGACGACCGCGAAGACGACCGGAGGGCTGGGGGAGTAGGCGAGGCGGTCGATGGTGAAGGTGACGACGGTGCCCTCGGCGTCGGCGGCCGGGTGGGGGGCGGTGTCGAAGGGGGAGGGTGGGAGGTGGACGGGGTGGTGGGGTTCGGGGTGCTGGGAGTCGGTGTGCTGAGACTCGGTCTGCTTCGAACCGTGCTGAGGATCAGTGTTCTGGGAGCCGACGAGGGCGAACTTCCACGCGGTGGCGCGCGCCGCTGCCGACGCCGACGTGCGCGCCGGCTCCGGGCGGCGCGGCGGCTCGACCGGGAGGAAACCGCGCCAAGCGAGATACCGGCCGTAGGGCAGGAGGGCGCCTTGAGCGATCTGGTCGGCGACGGTCGGCGTCGGCCCGGTGTGCGTTGCCAGGGCATCGGTGGTGCGCCACAGGAAAGCGTCGGCACCATCCGCCAGGACCAGCAGCGCGATCGTCTGCCCGGGCCGGGCGTTCTCGAGCGCCGAGGCGAGCAGGAGCGCGGGCTGGGCGGCGCCGGCGTTTCCGAGCGTCCGGACGAACGGGTCGTGCAGCCGCTCCGCCGGAACGCCGGTCTTCTTCAGGACCGATCTGGCGGCGCGCTCGTGGGTGCCGGCGACGAGGAGGACGTCCACAGCCTCCGGCCGCAGGCCCGTGGCGGCGAGCAGCGCGTTCCAGGCCTCGGTGCCGACCGTGGCGTACCGCGTCTCGCCGAAGCGCTCCTCCCACGTCTTCGAGGCCAGGTCGCCGGGGGTGCGCCAGCGGTCGAGGAACTCCTCGGTGGCGGCGGCGTGGCCGACCAGCTCGGCCAGCACCGGGGCCGCCGCGGTGCCGTCGCCGACGAGCAGCGCAGCGGCGGCGTCGCCCCCCGCGGCCTCGTCCGCGCCGCCCGGGCGGCCGGTCCGCAGGTCGGAGGTGACGACGAGGTGGCTGCCGGCGCCGGACAGCGCCGCGTCCAGGACGCCGACGGCGGAGCGGACGGCGCCGGTGGCGTCGTAGGCGGCGGTGGCGCGGGGCAGGCGGAGGGCGGCGTGGACGGCGGTGGCGTTGGTGCGGTCCTGGTAGGCCGGGGCGGTGGTGCAGAACCACAGGGTTTTGATGGGGGTGGGGGTGGGGGTGGTTGCGGTTGCGGTGGCCGGGCTGGCGGCGGCGGCCGGCCCGGACACGCCGAGCAGCGCGGCGCGCGCGGCGGCCACCGCCATGGTGGTCGTGTCCTCGTCGTAGGAGGCGATGCCGCGGGTGCCCTTGCCGCCGCCGCTCCCGGCGACCGCCGCGACGGTGGCCAGGTCCAGCCTCCGGTAGGGCAGGTGGACGCCCCAGCCCAGGATTCCTCGCATGGCGGCATGGTAGCGGAAATCTGATGGGGCGTCAGATCAACGTCGGAGGCGCTACTTCACCTCGCCGGCCAGTTCCTCCAGCCCCAGCCGGATCAGCTCGCCGGAAACGTCCCGGTCCAGGTCCCGGTGGCAGGCGCAACGCCGCATCGGGATGTTCAACGCCACACAGATCGCCGCGCCGTAGAGGCGGGTGGTCCGGGCCCGGTTGGCGTCCGACGCGTGCGCCGGATGCGAAATCGCCCCGGCCACCAGCTCCGCGAGATCCTCCCGCTCCCGGTTCACCCCCAACCACCGCATCGACGCCCCGGCCGTCGACCGCAACGCCGCCGCCGCCGACGGCGCCAACCCGTCCATGGCCCGCGCCACCCGCGCGAGCGAGATGCAGTGCGCGGGCCCCCACTCCACATAGCAGCGCTGCCACAACTCCGGCCCGAGCACCGTCGACAACACGGTCCGCAACGGCGGCTTCGGCGCCGGCTGGGTGAATCCGGGCACGACGAAGTCGGGAACGGCGAGGTCGTCGGGCAGACCGACGAGCGTCGGGGGATCGGCGTCGGCGTCGGCGACCGAGGGCCGCGGCGGGGGCAGGGGCGCCGGGCTCCGCTCGGGCTCAGCCTCGGGCTCGGGGACCGGGATCGAGTCCGGGTCCGTTGCCGGGTCCGCTTTTGACGTGGAGCCGAGCATGACGGTGCGCATAGGCGAAATGCGCGGCGGGCGCCGGGGCGTGGGCACCGCATCAGGCTCGCCCTGCGGCCCATCCCCGACAGGCCCGAACCTGTCACGCGGCAGGATGAGCGTCGGCGCCTCGTCGCGGAACAAAGGACGATCATCCGCCTCGTCGCGGAACAGCGAGGGGACCGGGAACTGATCATCAGCTTCGAGGAAGAGGGGCGCTGGTCCGGGCGCGAGACCCGCTTCCTGATCCTCAAACAACCCCTCGGCTTCGCGAAGCTCCTGCTCACGCCGACGCTCAGCAGCCCGCTGCTCCTGCTCCCGCTGAGCTGCTTCAGCCCTACGCCAGCGCTCGGCTTGCTCGGCTTCGCGCCGAGTTGCCTCGGCCTCACGCCGACGCTCGGCTTCCTCAGCCTCTCGCAGCCGCTCGGCCTCCTCAGCTTCGCGCTGTTCCCGCTCACGCTGTTCCCGCTCACGCTGTTCCCGCTCGCGCCGAGCCTTCTCGGCCGCGCGCTGCTCCGCCTCTCGCCGCTGCTCCGCCTCCCGCAGTCGCTCGGCCTCCTCGGCTTCAAGCCGCTCCCGCTCGTGGCGAGCCTTCTCGGCTGCTCGCTCCATCTCCTCGCGCCGGGCCGCCTCAGCTGCTCGCTTCTCCTCCTCCCGGCGCGCGATCTCAGCCTCGCGCCGCTCCCGCTCCTTCTGCTCGCGTTGCTCCTTCTCGCGGCGTGCGTCCTCGACGTGGCGCTGCTCGCGCTCGGCCCGCTCTATCTCGGCTTCGCGCAGCTCCCGTTCGCGCTTGCGGCGTGCCTCCTCGGCCTGCCGTTGCAGCTCCTCGCGACGTTCCTCGGCGGCCGCGCGGCGCTCCTGCGCACGCTGTGCCTCCGCCTCGGCCAGACGCCGTTCGTGTTCGCGGCGTGCCTCCTCCGCCTCGATGAGCGCCTGCTTGCGGCGTGCCTCCTCGGCTTCGCGCTGCTCGCGTTCTTCCTGCTCCTGCTGGGCCTCGGCCTGGTCGTGGCGCCGGAGGTAGTTCTCGATGATCTGTGCGCCGCGCTGGTCCGGTCGGACCGGCACGTTCGGTGCGTCGTTGCGCTCCGGCCGGGGACGCTGGCGGCGCGGCAGGTCCTCGTCGTCGCCGGCCTCGCTCAGGGTGTTGAGCTGGGTGTCTCGCTCGGCGACGCGGAACTGCGGTCGCTCGTCGGCCTCGCCGAACAGGATGTACGACGGGCTGGCGAGCGGCGCCGAGGGGGACCAGAACGGTTCGTTCGAGTCGTCCGAGCCAGAGTTCGCCGAGCCCGCGCCCGCCGTGCTGGAATTCTCCGAGCCTGAGGTGTCCGCGACCTTCGTGGCGGAGTCACCCGAACCCGAACCCTCCCCCCACTCCGCCGCATGCGCCGCCGCGACCTCGTCGCGCGCCGACATCCACGCCGCCGGCCCGCCCAGCAGCGACGGGTCGGCCAGGGTGATGGTGCGCATCGCCAGGCGGGGCGTCGGCAGGGCGGCGCCGCCCAGCGCACGGTGCTGGTGGCAGCGCAAGCCCGGCTCACGCACGTGCCGTTGGCACGAACTCCCGTCTTGAGTGGGTGCCCCGCAGTGATAGGCCATGCACGCATGTTCTCGGGTTTGGCGCGGATCTGTCATCTGGTTCGCAGGGTTCGTCCACACCGGATTCGCAGGGTTCGCGCGCGGCATTCTCGCGGCGGCGCGGGGTGTGGTCGGAACAGTGCTCTGAAGTGCCCCTATTGTGTCGTGGTGCTGCCCAGGACGGCTGCCGTCATCTGGCCCATGTCGCTGAAGTGGACGGCCGCGCCGCCGGTGACCGCGGTGATCTTGTTGAGCAGGGTCAGGTCGACGTCGGCGCCCAGTGCGACCACGAATACGCGGACCGGCTTGGCGGGGTCGCCCGCCGCTTTCAGTTTGCTGATGAGCTGGTCGGAGCTCATGCTGTTGAGGCTGTCGTCCTTGCCGTCGGTGAAGACCACCACCGTGTTCACCCGCGCCGGGTCCCAGCCCTTGACCACTTCCTGGTACGCCGCCAGCAGCGCGTCGTAGAGGCCGTTGCGGGAACCCGGCTTGTCGGTCAGGGCTCCGTACGCCGCCATCATGCGCTGTCCGTGCGTCCCGCCGCTGCCGCCGACGTCGGCCGAGCCCAGCTCCGCGATCGGCAGCAGCTGGTCGATCTCGGTCGCCCCGCCGGTGCCGCCGGGGGAGTTACCGGTGTTTCCACCCGTGGCTCCACCCGTAGCTCCGCCCGTGCTCCCGCGCGCCGTCGTGAACGTCCACAACCCCATCGCCGCCCGCGTCCCGAACAGCGCCATCGCCTTCTCGCACGCCGCCCCGGTCAGCTGCAACCGGGTCTGGCCGCCGGTGCCGGGCACGGTCTGCGCCATCGACCCCGACACGTCCACCACCGCCAGCATCCGCAGCTGCTTGTTCAGCGTGTCCCACAGCGCCAGCGCGTGCCCGGCGGCGCCGTTGTCGGCCTGCACCGCGGGCTCCAGCAGGTTCCCGTGCAGCTCCGGGTCGGCGGCCAGCACCGGCGACCCGGTGCCGTCCGGCGAGCGGAAGCCGTGCTTGTGCAGCGCGTCCTGCGCGGTCGTGTTCAGGTACAGCCGCAGGCGGTCGGCGGCCAGGGCGTGCGGGTCGTCGGCGCCCTTCAGCACGGTCATCGGGTAGTCCAGCGATGCCGACGCGTCCGACGGATACAGCGCCGCCAGCGGCACCTTCGGTTTCGCGCTGTTGTACTGCCACACCTTCTGCTCCGACGCCGGGAACGCCACAATGCCCGGCCCGGCCGCGCCGGCGGCCTCGGTCTGCGGCAGGTTGGCGAGCAGCTTCGGCAGCGACGGCGCCGCGTTGTTCGACATCCCTTTGACGAACCCGGTGATCCCGACCTTGAGCTGCGGGTCGTTGACCGCCTGGCCGAGCATCCGGTCCAGGACGATCAGCGCGGCCAGTCCGGCGCCGTCGTGGGCCGGATCGGCCACTGCCACCAGCGGTCCGCCTTGCGCGGGGGTCCCGGCCGGGCCCTGCGCCTGGGACTGCGACAGTGCCAGCTTCACCAGCTGGTCCCAGCTGAACGTGCGCTGCTTGTTCTGGCCGGACTGCCCCGACGCGTCGCTCTGCCCCGACGGCGCCGCTGACCCAGTCGACCCAGTCGACCCACCCGTCGCAGCCGCGATCGCCCTCGCCATCGCCTCCGCCACCGGCCTCGGCGCCGCCACCACCGTCGGCGAATCCGCGATCGAACTCCCGCTCTGCGGCACCGCCGCCTGCCCCTTGTCGGTCGAGCGCGCCATGTCCAGCCACAGGGAGGAGTCCGGGATCCACACGTCGGGCTTCGCCGTCAGGTCCGGGGCGGCCGCGGTCCCGGCCAGGTAGCGTGCCATGTCCGCGGAGTCGGTCTGCGTCAGCACCACCCGCACGCACGGCACCGGGTCCGGCGCCAGCACCGGCGTCAGCACCCCGGCCAGGTCGGGCGAGGCCGCCACGGTGAGCACCGTCGGCCCGGCCGGGCAGCCGCCCGCCAGGCCGCCGACCGTCGCCGCCGGATCCGGCCGGTGCCGCAGCGCGTACCACCCCGCGCCGCCGCCGGCCGCCCCCAGCACCGCCAGGGTGGTCACGACGATCGGCACCGACACCCGCGCGCCGGGGCGGCGCGAGGTCGAGCGGTGGCTGTGCGCTTGCACCATGGCGCGGTTCCTTCCGTGTGACCCCTGACACTCGATGGCTCGATGGAACGCGCGCAGGCTAGTGCGTCAGGGTCCGGATTTCCAGAGGTCCGGGGCCCGCCGGGCATTACCGCCGCTCCGCGTGTCGGCCCCGCGTGTCGGCCCGCGGGCCGGTTGCGCGTCCAGGAAGATGGCGGGGAAGATCGCTGACAGGCCGCCGCCCCCGCACAGACAGGAGCCACCCGCCCCATGCAGTTCGACGACGACGCCCAGCTGGACTCCAGCCAGGTCAGTGACGAGCGCGGCTCCGGCCCCTCCCGCGGCGGCCTGGGCGGCGGATTCGGCATGCCCGGCGGCACCGGCGGGCTGATCGGACTGGTCCTGGCGGTGATCGCGGCGCTGGTCGGCGTCCCGGTGGCGCTCACCGACAGCGGCTCCAACCACAGCACCACGCCCTCGAACGCGGTTTCGGCCAACGGCTCCTCCAGCAGCGCGGTCACCACCGGGAGCCTGGCCGCCAAGTGCCGCACCGGGGCCGACGCCAACGCCAACGACGACTGCCGCGTGGTCGCGGTGGTGAACTCGGTGCAGAACTACTGGTCCGGCTTCTTCGCCCGCAACGGCCAGAAGTACCCGCAGGCGCAGACCGTCATCTACAGCGGCGCCACCCGCACCGCCTGCGGCAACGCCACCTCCGCGGTCGGCCCGTTCTACTGCCCCGGCGACCGCACCGTCTACCTCGACCTGGGCTTCTGGCAGGAGCTGCGCACCAAGTTCGGCGCGCGCGGCGGACCGTTCGCCCAGGCCTACGTCATCGCCCACGAATACGGCCACCACATCCAGAACCTCACCGGCTCGATCCGCAACGCCCAGGGCTCCCAGCAGGGCGCGAACAGCGGCTCGGTGCGCGTGGAGCTCCAGGCCGACTGCTACGCCGGGCTCTGGGCGCACTACGCCACCACGACGAAGGACGCCTCCGGCAGGATCCTGATCAAGGACCTCACCAAGCAGGACATCGCCGACGGCCTGGACGCCGCCTCGGCGGTCGGCGACGACCGGATCCAGAAGGAGTTCCAGGGCCGGGTCACCCCCGAGACCTGGACCCACGGCTCGGCGGCACAACGCCAGAAGTGGTTCCTCACCGGCTACCAGACCGGTGACTTCAACGCCTGCGACACCTTCTCCGGCGCGATCTGAGCGGGAAGCCGGGAGCCGGCGGCGGAAGCCCTGGTCCGGCGGCCTGGGCAGACCTCGGCAGCCTGCTCTGAAAGCTTGCCGGAGCAATGGTTCGGCGCGATCGGGGCGGGCGGGCGAAGCCCTGCTCCGGCGGCCCGGGCAGAAAAGCTTCCCGAATCCGTTTTCCAGTGCGATCTCAGTGGGCTGTCGAGGTCCTGTTCCGGCAACTCGCTCCGAAAGCATGCCGGATCCGTGATTCGGTGCGTTCCAAACAAGGTTGCCGGTGTCGTTTTTCAGCCATCCGAGCGAGTCCCCGGAGTTGTTTCCAGCAGGTTCGCAAAGGCTTGCCGGATCCATGATCCGGGGCGCGATCGGAGCGGGCTGCCGACCCCCGCGCCGCCCCCGTCCCGCCCCGGCGCCGCCCCGGCGCCAACCCCCGCCACCGCATCCGCCGCACCCCCGCCACACCCCCCGCCACACCCTTAGCCGAAACCCCTCCACCGCCCCGCGCCGGCCCTCCGCGACGGATTGCGCAGCCCCCTCCGGCGCCCTCGCGAGCGCCCCTCCGGCGGTCCGGAAGCGGACCCGCACGCGCCCTTGCGAACCGTTCCGAGGTTGTCCCGGTCTTGTTCCGGGCGGGCGGCAGTCACAGGCGGTTCGCCGCCGCGCCCGATACCGCGTCGCGCGGGAATGCCGGTTCTGGCAAAGCGATCTGACGCGATATCAGGGGCATGACGAACCGCTGCCAGGCCTCGGATCCGCATCGAATCCCGCCCGTTTCGCACCCTTATCGCAGAGTATGTACACCAAGCGCCGGGACGAGAAGCGCCGATCCCCTCTCCTTGCCCCCGACTACGGGTGTACGCTGCGGATTCGTTCCACCAGTTGTACCCGTGGGATCCGTCCGCCAGGTGTGGTCCCACACGTTCCGGGGGAGTTCGAGGCATGCCATAGCGCCTCCGAATGAACCGGGGACATGTCCACCGACAGTACTCGAAGTCCAGAGGTGAACAGGCGTGGCTCTTCCGCCCCTCACTCCAGAACAGCGTGCGGCAGCTCTGCAGAAGGCCGCCGAAGCCCGGCGTGAGCGCGCCGCTTTGAAGGCCCGCCTCAAGGCGGGTGGCGTCACGCTCTCCGATGTAGTGCGCGAAGGTCAGAAGAACGAGATCGTCGGCAAGATGAAGGTCTCGGCGCTTCTGGAGTCGATGCCCGGCATCGGCAAGGTCCGGGCCAAGCAGATCATGGAGCGTCTCGACATTTCCGAGACACGCCGGATCCGCGGCCTGGGTGCCAACCAGATCGCTTCGCTGGAGCGTGAATTCGGCGCGTGACGCCGGTAACACCTTTGCGCCACGCCATGGCGCCGGGGTAGGCGACGCGTGAAAGTTCCGTCGGAATCGCGGCCGGTCGGACCGGTACGATCTTCTCTTATGAGCGATCGCGCCGGAATCAACGGCCACGGTTCCGACACACCTTCCCCAGCACTGCTCACAGTGCTGTCCGGGCCGTCCGGCGTCGGCAAGACGACGCTGGCTGCCCAGGTGCGCAAGGCGCACCCCGAGGTCTGGCTGTCGGTCTCGGCCACCACCCGCGAGCCCCGCCCCGGCGAGGCCGACGGAGTGCACTACTTCTTCCTGGACCGGCCGGCCTTCGAGGACCTGATCGCCAAGGGCGAGTTCCTGGAGCACGCCGAGTACGCCGGCAACCTGTACGGCACCCCCCGCCACGCCGTCGAGGAGCGCCTCGACGCCGGCCAGCCGGTGCTGCTGGAGATCGAGCTGCAGGGCGCCCGCCAGATCCGGGACACCATGCCCGAGGCCCGCCTGGTCTTCCTGGCCCCGCCGTCGTGGGAGGTGCTGGAGGAGCGGCTGCGCGGCCGCGGCACCGAGCCCGAGGACGTCATCGCCAAGCGCCTGGCCACCGGCCGGATCGAGCTGGCCGCCGAGTCCGAGTTCGACGTCGCCATCGTCAACACCACCGTCGAGCAGGCCGCGGCCGAGCTGGTGCGGCTGGTCACGGCCCCGGCGGAGCCGGCCTGAGCGCGCCCGCGCCGCCGGCCCGGGGGATTCGGGCAGGTCGGGACGGGCCCGGGTGTTATCCTTGTACGTCCGGGTTCCATGGATCCGGTAATTGATCTTGATCTAGAGGAGTCCTCACGCGTGTCCGCCACTGAGCCCGAAGGCATCATCAACCCGCCGATCGACGAGCTGCTCGACGCGGCCGGCTCCAAGTACAGCCTGGTGATCTACGCGGCCAAGCGCGCCCGGCAGATCAACGCCTACTACTCCCAGCTCTCCGAGGGTCTGCTGGAGTACGTCGGCCCGCTCGTGGACACCCACGTCCACGAGAAGCCGCTGTCGATCGCGCTGCGCGAGATCAACGCCGGCCTGCTGACCGCCGAGCCGCTGGAGGCCGGCGCCCCGGGTGCCGCAGTCTGAGCAGCCCCAGGTCGGCTGTCGCGGGACGATCCGATTAGGGTCGTACCGTGACTGACGCTTCTTCGATGCCGCTCCCTAACGTCGTTCTCGGCGTGGGGGGCGGCATCGCCGCTTACAAGGCCTGCGAGCTGCTGCGGCTGTTCACCGAGTCCGGGCACGCCGTCACCGTGGTGCCCACCGCCTCGGCGCTGCGCTTCGTCGGCGAGCCGACCTGGTCGGCGCTGTCCGGCCGGCCGGTGTCCGCCGAGGTGTGGGAGAGCGTGCACGACGTGCCGCACGTCCGCCTCGGCCGGCACGCCGACCTGGTCGTGGTCGCCCCGGCCACCGCCGACCTGCTCGGCAAGGCCGCCCACGGCCTGGCCGACGACCTGCTGACCAACACCCTGCTCACCGCCACCTGCCCGGTGGTCTTCGCCCCGGCGATGCACACCGAGATGTGGGAGAACCCGGCGACCCAGGAGAACGTCGCCACGCTGCGCCGCCGCGGCCGCTACGTCATCGAGCCCGCTGTCGGCCGGCTCACCGGCGCCGACACCGGCAAGGGCCGGCTGCCCGATCCGGCCGCGATCTTCGAGTACTGCCGGTCGCTGCTGGCGCGCGGCGGCGCCGAGGCCGATCTGGCCGGGCTCCACGTCGTGGTCACCGCCGGCGGCACCCGCGAGCCGATCGACCCGGTCCGCTTCATCGGCAACCGCTCCTCGGGCAAGCAGGGCTACGCGCTGGCCGCGACCGCCGCCGCCCGCGGCGCGCGGGTGACGCTGGTCGCGGCCAACACCGCGCTGCCCGATCCGGCCGGGGCCGACGTCGTCAGGGTGTCGACAACCGCCGAACTGCGGGCGGCGGTGCGGGCCGCCGCGGCCGACGCCGACGCGGTGGTGATGGCCGCCGCCGTGGCCGACTTCCGGCCCGCCGAGCCGGCCGAGGCGAAGATCAAGAAGGCCGACGACTCCTCGGCCCCGGAGATCCGGCTGGTCCAGAACCCGCACATCCTGCGTGAGCTCGGTCACGCCCGGCTCCGGAGCGGGCAGACCGTGGTCGGGTTCGCCGCCGAGACCGGCGACGCGCACGGCACCTGGCTGGAACACGGCCGCGCCAAGCTCGCGAAGTACGGCGTCGACCTGCTGATCGTCAACGAGGTCGGCACCGATCTGACGTTCGGCGCCGACCACAGCGCGGCCGTGGTGATCGGCGCGGACGGCTCGGAGGAGCCGGTTCCGGACGGTCCGAAGGGGCGGCTCGCCGATGTCATCTGGGACCGGGTACTTAAGGTGCGCAGTCGCACCGACTAAACTGGTCTCGCGGTCGTTCTCGATCTTGCGCCGCGCGGTGTGCTCTGTTGCCCGCGTGTCGTCGGGCCGGGGCGTCGCGTCGAACTGTAGTCAGCAGCCGCTGCGAACCGAGGAGTACCCATGTCCGGTACCGTCCGCCGCCTGTTCACCTCCGAATCGGTGACCGAGGGGCACCCCGACAAGATCGCCGACCAGATCAGCGACGCGATCCTCGACTCCCTGCTCAAGGACGACCCGAAGTCCCGGGTCGCGGTCGAGACCCTGATCACCACCGGCCAGGTCCACATCGCCGGCGAGGTCACCACCAGCGCCTACGCCGACATCCCGCGCCTGGTCCGCGAGACGATCCTGAACATCGGGTACGACTCGTCGAAGAAGGGCTTCGACGGTGCCTCCTGCGGCGTGTCGGTGTCCATCGGCTCGCAGTCCCCGGACATCGCGCAGGGCGTGGACGTCGCCTACGAGTCGCGGGTCGAGGGCGACGAGGACGAACTGGACCGCCAGGGCGCCGGCGACCAGGGCCTGATGTTCGGCTACGCCTGCACCGACACCCCGGAGCTGATGCCGCTGCCGATCGCGCTGGCGCACCGGCTGTCCCGCCGGCTGGCCGCGGTCCGCAAGGACGGCACCGTGCCCTACCTGCGCCCGGACGGCAAGACCCAGGTCACCATCGAGTACGACGGCTCCAAGGCGGTGCGCCTGGACACCGTGGTGCTCTCCTCGCAGCACGCCTCGGACATCGACCTGGAGACGCTGCTGGCCACCGACATCCGGGAGCAGGTCGTGGCCCCCGAGGTGGCGGCCCTGGAGCTGGACACCCGCGACTACCGGCTGCTGGTGAACCCGACCGGGCGCTTCGAGATCGGCGGCCCGATGGGCGACGCCGGCCTGACCGGCCGCAAGATCATCGTCGACACCTACGGCGGCATGGCCCGGCACGGCGGCGGCGCGTTCTCCGGCAAGGACCCGTCCAAGGTGGACCGCTCGGCCGCCTACGCGATGCGCTGGGTCGCCAAGAACGTCGTGGCCGCCGGCCTGGCCGAGCGCTGCGAGGTGCAGGTCGCGTACGCGATCGGCAAGGCCGAGCCGGTCGGGGTGTTCGTCGAGAGCTTCGGCACCGGCGTGGTCGAGGACGTGAAGATCCAGGAGGCCGTGCTCCGGGTGTTCGACCTGCGCCCGGCCGCGATCATCCGCGACCTGGACCTGCTGCGCCCGATCTACTCGCAGACCGCGGCGTACGGGCACTTCGGCCGGGACCTGCCGGACTTCACCTGGGAGCGCACCGACCGCGCCGACGCGCTGAAGAAGGCGATCGGCTAGCTCGGCCTCCGATCTGATCGAGAGCTGATCCGGAGCGGGTCCGGCGCGGGTCCGAAGCAACTTCGGACCACGTTCGGACCGGGTTCGGACCGGGTTCGGAGCAGAACCAGCACGGAAAGAAGCCCCGGTTTCCTCAAGGGATCCGGGGCTTCTTTCTTTCATCGTGCTCCGTCATTTGAGCTTCGCGGCGCCTTCCCGGGCCGCGGGGCCTCAGGCCGCCGTGCCCTCACAGTCGGGCGCCGCCTCGTAGACCACGCGGCGCACGCCCGGCGCCGAGACGATCTGCGCCCGGCTGCCGCCGGCGTGCGCGATGTGGAGGTAGCCGCCCTGGACGGCGATCCGGACGTCGCGCAGGGTCTGGCTCGGCACCCCGTCCGCGTCGTCGGCATAGTACCCGGGGACCAGTTCCACCAGCTCGGCGACCTGCCAGCGCAGCTCCATGTCAGCGGGCTCCTTCCAGCGCCGGGGCGGCCGGGAAGTCCAGCTCCGGCTGCGCCAGGTGGTTGAAGTAGTTCGACAGCACGTTGAGCGCGACGTGCGCCACGGTCTCGGCGAGCTCGGCGTCGGTCACGCCGGCGGCCCGCGCTTTCGCCAGCGCCTCGTCGCCGACCCGGCCCCGGTTCCCGACCAGGTCCGAGGCGATGCCCAGGAGGGCGTCGGTGTGCGGATCCGCGTCGTGGGCGTGGCGCGTCTCCATCAGTTCCTCAGGGCTCATCTTCAGCAGGCGCCCGCCGCGCAGGGTGTGCGCGGCGACGCAGTAGTCGCAGTCGTTCTCCTGCGCGGTGAGCAGGGCCAGCTGCTCGCGGTGGCGCTCGGTGAGGACGCCGCCGAGCAGGCTGTCGCGCAGGGCCAGGTAGCCGCGCAGGGCGGCCGGGCTCTGCACGAGGGTCGCGTAGAGGTTCGGGACCTTGCCGAGCTGGCGCCTGGTGGCGTCGAGCAGCTCGGCCTGGGCGGCGTCGGCGGTCTCCGGGGTGACCTGGGTGATCCTTGGCATGCTCAAGATGGTACCGATCGGTTCCGTTTACCCACAAGGGTTTGCCGGGAACTCGGTACCGACCAGTGCCCTTTTCGCGGATCCGCCTTGACCGAAAACGGAACCAATCGGTACCATGTGCCTCATGGCAGTGCAGGCTAGGGAACGTCTCCTGACAACGGCGGAGGACCTCTTCTACGCCGAGGGGATCCGCGCGGTCGGCGTGGAGCGCATCCTGTCCGAGTCCGGCGTCGGCCGGGCCTCGTTCTACCGGCATTTCGCGAGCAAGGACGAGTTGGTCGTCGCGGTGCTGTCCGGTCGCGACCGGCGCTGGCGCGAATGGCTGCGCACCGCCGTGGACGGCTACGGCCTTCCGCCCGCCGACCGGCCGCTGGCCGTGTTCGACGCCTTGTCCGAGCGCTTCGCCCGCGACGACTTCCGCGGCTGCGCCTTCATCAACACCATGATCGAGGCGGCCGACCGGGACAGCGCCGCGCACCAGGTCGCGGCCGAGCACAAGAGCTCGGTGACCGGCTATCTCGACACGCTGCTCGCCGACGCCGGCCGGGCCGACCACGCCGAGCTCGCGCCGGAGCTGATGCTGCTGGTCGACGGCGCGATCGTCACGGCCCTGCGGGAGGGGAACCCGGACTCGGCCGTGCGGGCGCGGCGGATCGCGGAGGCGCTGCTGGCGCGGCAGCCCGATCCGGGGGACGCGCGGGAGGCGGTGCGGCGCCGGCTGCGGGTGGTGACCGGCGGGATGCGATGACCGCTCTGCCCGGCCCTTCTCCTGAGCTCGGCTTTCTCCCGGACTGGACCTGTCTCGGCGTGTTCCCCGTCAGCCGGGAGCGGACGGTGGCCACGATCGTCCGCGAGTGGCTGCGTGAACGGGAGGTCGAGCGGGAGCCGAGCGGGGAGGATGTGATGGTCCATAACCTGTGCGGCCATGACGCCGACGGGTCATGGAGCACCGAGGCCCGGATCTTCGTCCGGACCTCGGCGCTGATGGCGCTGATGGCGCTGATGCGCTGATGGCACCGACAGACTGAGGACCCCTCCGCCCGTACTGCGGAAGGGCCCTGATCCCGTCCTGCGGCTTGTGGCCTGGGGCGGGCTACGGCTGGAGCGCTACAGCGTTGCCGCGAACGGGTCCCACTCCTCCGGGAGCGCCTCCAGCTTCTCCGCCCAGGCCGGCACCGGCACGAACGCCGCGCCGTCCGCCGAGGCGGCGATCGCCGCCATCACTTCCAGCACGTGCAGCGCCAGCTCGCCGGACGCGCGGTGCAGGGTCCCGGACCGCAGCGCCCGGGCCATGTCCAACACGCCGATGCCGCGGCCGACCGCCGTGCCGGTCGTCTCGACCGTCTCCGGCTCCTCGGCCCCGAGCCGCCGCAGCCGCAGCCGGCCGTTGAAGTGGTTCGGATCGGGGACCAGCAGGGTGCCCTCGGTGCCGGTGATCTCGATGGCCTGCCGGGGCTGCGGGGAGTCGAAGCTGAACGTCGCCGCCCCGCCGGCGCCGCCGGCGAACTCCAGCAGGGCGTTGACGTGCGTCGGGACCTCGACCGGGAACGCGGTGCCGGCCTTCGGGCCGGAGCCGACGATCCGTTCCTCGTGCGCCTTGTGCCCGGCGGCGGCCACCGAGGCGACCGGCCCGAGCAGCGCCACCAGCGCGGTCAGGTAGTACGGCCCCATGTCGAACAGCGGACCGGCGCCCCGGGCGAACAGGAACTCCGGACTGGGGTGCCAGCGCTCCGGGCCCGGGCTCTGGAACCACGCCGCGCCGGCGACCGGGGTGCCGATCGCGCCGGAGGCCACGGTGCGCAGCGCGGTCTGGATCGCGGCGCCCAGGAAGGTGTCCGGGGCGTTGCCGACCCGCAGCCCCGTGGCTGCGGCCTCGGCCAGCACGGCCCGTGCCGACACCGGGTCCAGCGTCAGCGGCTTCTCGCCGTAGACGTGCTTGCCGGCGGCCAGCGCGGCCAGCGCCACCTCGGCGTGCGCGGCCGGGATCGTCAGGTTCACCACCAGCTCGACCTCGGGCAGCGCCAGCACCTCGGCCACCGCTCCGGAGTCCGGCACGCCGTGCTCGGCGGCCACCGCGGCGGCGCGCTCCACGTCCAGGTCCGCTATCGCCAGCACCCGCAGGTCCGGGAAGCGCGTCAGGTTCTGGAGATACTGCGTGCTGATGTTGCCGGCGCCGACCACCGCGACGCCGACCGGTCCGCCCCCGCTCATCGCGTTCCCGCCGCCTTCCTTGGATTCCCGTCGGATGTCAGGGCCCCGGCGTCGAGCCGCCGGGGTGGGGTGCCGGGCCGCGCCGGGCCCGGCAGCGGGCCGCTCACGCCGGTCCACGACCGTCCAGGTAGGCCAGGCTCGCGCCGAGCGCCTCGAAGATGTCGGTCGCGCACTCGTCGAGCTCGACGACCCGCCAGGCGTCGGCCGGCGCCGCGGCCAGGATCGCCGGGACCGGCATCGCCCCGGTGCCGACCGCCACGTGCGGCTCGCCCTTGACGATCGGACCGTCCTTGACGTGCAGCGCCACCACCCGGTCGGCCAGCCGGCCGAGCACCGCGGCCGGGTCCGCGCCGCCGACCGCGGCCCAGTAGGTGTCGATCTCGAACACCACCTCCGGGGCGGTGAGCCCGACCAGGATCTCGAGGGCGTGGCGGCCGTCGAGCACCGGCTCGAACTCCCACCAGTGGTTGTGGTAGCCCAGCCGCAGGCCGTGCTCGGCGGCCTTCGCGGACAGCGAGTTGAGCAGCTCCGCGGCCTGCTCCAAACCCTCGCGGGTGGTGAACTGCTGCTCCGGGATGCCGGCCGGCAGGATCACCAGGTCGGTGCCCAGCACGGCGACCGCCTCGAAGACCGGGGCCGGGTCCGGCTCGCGCAGCATCGCCATGGCGTGCGCGCCGGAGACGGTCAGGCCGAGGTCGTCGGCCAGGGCGCGGAAGCCCTTCGGGTCGTCGGTCGGGTCGTAGGGCTCGACGGCGGTGAAGCCGAGCCCGGCCAGGCGGGTGAGGGTGGCCTCGCGGGAGGCCATGTGGTCGCGCACGGTGTAGAGCTGAACGCTCGGCTGACGGGTCATGGTCCTGGCTTTCGTTCTCGGTCGTGTAGGCGTTCGTTCAGTTCTTTCGGCCGCGGGCGTTCGGCCGAAGACGGACGGGGGTCGGGTGGCCGGGCGCGGCCGGTCAGCCGACGATGAGCGGGGACAGTGTGCGGTGGGCGATCCGCAGCCCCTGCTTGACCTTCTCCTCGGTGCCGCCCCACACAGGGTCCTCGTGCTCCACGCTCAGCACGCCGGTGAACCCGCCCTCGTAGAGCGCGTCCACCACGCCGTTCCAGTCCACCTGGCCCAGGCCGGGCACGCGGTAGCGCCACCAGCCCTCGTCCCAGGGGTGCTCCCGGCTCAGGGTCTTGCCGAAGAAGCCGTAGCGGTCGCGCGCCGCCGGGTCCAGCTGCGTGTCCTTGGCCTGCGCGTGCGGGATCCGGTCCACGTACGGCTTCAGCGCCGTCACCGGGTCGATCCCGATCCACAGCAGGTGGGAGGGGTCGTAGTTGAGGTACAGCCCGAGCGAGAACATCCACTCCCACAGCTCGGGGGAGTAGGCGATGTTGCCCGGGTAGCCGTCGGGGTGCCAGCCCTCCATCACGCAGTTCTCGATGATGATCTTGACGCCCCGCTCGCCGGCGTAGTCGACCAGGCGCGGGAAGGTCCGCTCGGCGAGCTCGGCGTTCTCCTTCACGCTCAGGCCGGGGTGCCGGCCGATGAAGGTGCCGACTGTCTCCACGCCGAGCCGCGCGGCGGCGTCGACGGCGTGCAGGAGGTGCGCGGCGATCTCCTCGCGGCGCTCGACGTCCGGGTGGAGGTTGTTCTCGTAGTAGGCCAGCGACGACAGGGCCAGTCCGTGCTTGTCGAACAGCGCGCGGACGTCGTCGGCCTGGGCGTCGTCGAAGTGCGCGACGTCGATGTGGGAGGCCTCGAAGTCGCGGCCGCCGACCTTCGGCCAGACCGCGACCTCCAGCGCCTGGTAGTCGTTCTCGGAGGCCCAGGCGGCGATGTCCGCCAGCGGCAGCTGGGGCAGGCAGGCGGTCAGGAAGCCGAGCTTCATGTCAGGACACCTCGATCCAGGAGCGGTTCGCGGCCGAGGCCAGGACCGCGTCGGTGATGTGGGCGGTGCGGGCGGCGTCGGGGAACGCGGGGTAGAGGGGGGACTGCTCGGGGGTGCCGCGCAGCGCGGGGTCGGCGATCGCGGCGTAGACGTCCGCGGTGAAGGCGGCGAAGCAGTCGCGGTAGCCCCACGGGTGACCGGCCGGGACGGCGTTGACGCGGGCCGCGCCCGGGGAGAGGTTGTCGCGGCGCAGGATCTCGGTGCGATCGCGGCCGCCGAGCAGAAGCGATTCGGGGTCCTCGCCGTCGAAGCTGACGCTGCGCTCGGCGCCGTCGATCTCGAACCAGAGCCGGTTCTTGCGGCCCGGGGAGACCTGCGAGACGACGACCGCCCCGGTCGCGCCCTGTTCGGTGCGGAAGAGGACCTGGACGGCGTCCTCGGTGGTGACGGCCACCGCGGTGGTGCCGTGATCGGTGCCGCGTTCGGTGCCGTGGCCGGTACCGCTTTCGGCGCCACTATCGGTGCCGTCGCCGGCCGACGTGAACGTCTCGCGCCCGGCGGCGGCCCGCTGCGGCATCACCGTCTGGGCGGCGGCCACCAGCTCCGCGATCCGGTGTCCGCTGACCCACTCCACCAGGTCGCACCAGTGCGAGCCGATGTCGGCGAAGGCACGCGAGGCGCCGCCGACGGCCGGGTCCACGCGCCAGTTGTTGTCGTCGGGGCGGGCCAGCCAGTCCTGGAGGTAGTGGCCGTGGATCAGGCGGATCGCGCCGAGGTCCCCGGCCCGGACGCGCTCCCGCGCCTCCACGGCCATCGGGTGGTAGCGGTAGACCAGCGGAACGGCGGCGACCAGGCCCGAGCGCTCGGCCAGCGCGGTCAGCTCCTCGGAGTCGGCGCCGGTCAGCGACAGCGGCTTCTCGCAGACCACGTGCTTGCCGGCCGCGAGCGCGGCGCGGACCAGCGGGCCGTGCAGCGCGTTCGGGGTGCAGACGTGGACCACGTCGATGTCGTCGGCGAGCGCGAGCTCCTCGGCGGTGTCGAAGGCGCGTCCGGCGTTCAACCGCTGAACCGCCGCCTTCGAACGCTCCGGTGTCGAGGCCGCGACCCCGACGACCACGCCCCCGGCGCGGCGGATCGCGTCGGCGTGCACCGCCGCGACCATGCCCGCTCCGGCGATGCCCGCCCGAATCGTCGTCATCCGTTGTCCTTTCCCAGCCCGTTTGCTTTCGTGATCGACAATATTGCCGCTCTTTACGACTGACAAGAGTCATGATTAGGCTTAGTTCTGTCATAAAGAGCCAGTGCGCGGCGCCCGCCGCGCCGACCGGGAGGGGCCCTCATGAACAGTGCGGCCAAGCGGCGTCTGGCGTCGCTCAGCGAGCTGGCCGGCCTGGTCGCGGACGGTGCGGCCACCACCCGGTCGGCGATCGTCGGGGCGACCGGGCTGTCCCGGGCGGCGATAGCGCAGCGGGTCGACCTGCTGATCGAACGCGGGCTGCTGGTCGAGACCGAACCCGCGGCGGCCGACCGGGGCCGGCCCCCGCTCACCCTGGACCTGTCGGACGCGGAGATCGTGGTCGCGGGGTGCGATCTGGGCGCCACGCACAGCCGGGTGGCGGTGGCGACGCTGTCGGGACGCGTCCTCGCCGAGCGGGCGCGGGCGATCGACATCAACGCCGGACCCGAGGCGGTCCTGGGCCGCGTCCGCGCGGACCTGGAAGAACTCCTCGCCGAGGCCGGGCGTCCGGCCGAGCACCTGCGCGCGGTGGGCATAGGGGTGCCCGGACCGGTGGAGTTCGCCAGCGGGACGGTGGTCCGGCCGCCGATCATGGCGGGCTGGGACGGGTGCCGCGTGCCGGGCTTCTTCGAGGACCGCTTCGCGATCGCCGAGCGGGCCCCGGTGCTGGTGCCGGTACTGGTGGACAACGACGTCAACACGATGGCGCTGGGCGAGTACACCCACCGGCGCGACAGCAGACATCTGCTGTACGTGAAGGTCGGGACCGGCATCGGATGCGGCGTGATCTCCGACGGTCTGCTGCACCGCGGCGCGTCGGGAGCGGCCGGCGACATCGGCCACATCCAGCTGCCGGGCCACGAGGAAGTGCTCTGCCACTGCGGCAACACCGGCTGCGTGGAGGCGGTGGCGTCGGGGTCGGCGATCGCCGCGGCGCTGCGGGCGCAGGGCATCGAGGCCGGCGGGGCGGCGGACGTGGTGCGGCTGGTGTCGGAGGGACAACCCGCGGCCCGGCGCCAGGTCCGGCTGGCCGGCCAGCGGATCGGGGAGGTCCTGGCCTCGCTGGTGTCCTTCCACAACCCGGACACGATCGTCATCGGCGGGATCCTGGCCCAGCTGCACGAGGACCTGCTCGCCGACGTCCGCGCCGTGATCTACCGGCGCGCGCTGCCGTTGGCGACGCGGAGCCTGGCGATCGAGACGTCGGTGCTGGGGGAGCGGGCCGGGGTGATGGGGTCGGTCCGGCTGGCGGCGCGGCATCTGCTGTCGGTGGAGGGGATGGCCGGGATCATCGGGGACGTCTGAGCGGACTGAGGTCTTCGGGGACGTCTGAGCGGACTGAGATCATCGAGGATGTGTGAGCGGATTGAGGCCGGGCGCGCGCGCCGGACACCGGAAAGCGGCGGTGCGGAAGCGCAGCCCGCGAAGCCCGCGCTTCCCCACCGCCGCCGCGAAGCGGCCCGGTCCGAAACCCCTCACCATCCCGGCCGGGCCGCGTCCAGGGACCCGGGTCGGAGATTCGGCGCCACCTGCTCGCCGGCGGTCGCCGGCGGGTGGTGACGCGGATCCCCGAACCGGGTCGCTACGCCGAGGCCCGCACCACCAGCGGGTTCGGCAGCACCACCGATTCCGGGGCCGGGTCCCCGGAGATCTGGGCCAGCAGCGAGGCCACCATCGCGCGCGCCATCGCCGGCAGCGGCTGGTGGACGGTGGTCAGCGGCGGCTCGGTCAGCTCGGCGACGTCCAGGTCGTCGTAGCCGACCACCGCGACGTCCTCCGGGACCCGCTTCCCGGCCGCGCGCAGCGCCCGCAGCGCCCCGGCGGCCATCAGGTCGCTGGCCGCGAACACGCCGTCCAGATCGGGCTCCCGGCGCAGGAGTTCGGCCATCGCCGCCTCGCCGGAGGCCATGCTGAAGTCGCCGTAGGCCACCAGGCCGGGGCCGTCGAGGGCTTCCCGGTAGCCCAGGAGCCGGTCGACGCCGGCGCACATGTCGGTGGGGCCGGCGATGGTGGCGATCCGGGTGCGGCCCAGGCCTCGGAGGTGCTCGGTGGCCTGGCGGGCGCCCGCGACGCTGTCCGAGTCGACGTGCGGGATGGGCAGCGGGCTCATCGGGCGGCCCATCAGCACCACCGGCAGCGGCGAGTCGGACAGCTCCTTCACCAGCGGGTCGTCGCCGTGCAGCGACATCAGCATCACGCCGTCGACGTGCCCGCCGAGCAGGTAGTTGGTCAGCCGCTGCCGCCCGGGACCGGGCGGGACCATCATCAGGACCAGTTGCAGGTCGGTGTCGGCCAGCGCCTGCCCTATGGCGCGGGTGATGCCGGCCAGCATCGGGTCGCTGAAGACCCGCGCCTCGGCCTCGCTGACCACCAGGGCCACCGAGCCGGTGCGCCTGGTGACCAGGGAGCGGGCCGCGCGGTTCGGGGAGTATCCGAGTTCGGCTATCGCCGCCTCGACCGCGGCGCGGGCCTCCGGAGAGACCCGGGACCCGCCGTTGACCACCCGGGAGACGGTGGCCCGGGACACCCCGGCCACCGCCGCCACGGTTTCCAGGGTCGGCGAGGCCGAGGCCTCGCCGCCCTGGTTCGTGCTGTTCACAGACCGCTCCCGTTGTCCTCGACCACGCGCCGGTACCACCGCCCGCTAGCCTTCACCACGCGGCGCCCGGTCGCGAAGTCGACACGCACGATGCCGAACCGCTTGGAATATCCGTAGCCCCATTCGAAATTGTCGAGCAGGGACCAGACGAAGTACCCGCGCAGGTCGACGCCCGCCGCGATGGCGTCGCGCGCCGCCGCGATGTGGTCGCGCAGATACGCCACCCGGCGCGGGTCGTCGACCTCGCCGTCCGGTCCGGCCTCGTCCTCGAAGGCGGCGCCGTTCTCGGTGACCGCCATCGGGATCGGGCCGTACTCCCGGTTCAGGCGGATCAGCAGGTCGGACAGGCCGGTGGCGTCGACCACCCAGCCCATCGCCGTGCGCTCCCCCTCCTGGTGGACGAAGCGCACCGCGTCCTCGCTGCCGACCCAGGGCGAGAAGTCCGAGGCGCCGTGGCCGTCGTCGCGCGGGCCCTCCTCGGTGCCCGGCGGCAGCGGCGCGGCGACCAGGGAGGGGTTGTAGAAGTTGATCCCCAGCTGGTCGATCGGGGCGCTGATCAGGGCCAGGTCCCCGGGCTCGACGAAGGACCAGTCGGTGACCGCCGCGGTGTCCCGGACCAGGTCCTCGGGATAGGCGCCGCGGAACAGCGGGTCCAGGAAGATCCGGTTCTGGATCGCGTCGACGCGCCGCTGGGCGTCGGCGTCCTGCGGCGAGCCGGTCAGCGGCCGGAACTCGGTGGCGTTGAGCGTGATCGACAGCTGGGCGTCGGCCGGCAGCGCCTGGCGCAGCGTGCGCAGCGCCAGGCCGTGGCCGAGCAGCAGGTGGTGCGCGGCGCGCAGCGCGACCTCCGGCTCGTGGCGGCCCGGGGCGTGCACGCCGGAGGCGTAGCCCAGGAACGCCGAGCAGAACGGCTCGTTCAGCGTCGTCCACTTCTTGACCCGGTCGCCGAAGCGTTCGGCGACCAGCCCCGCGTAGTCCGCGAACCGGTAGGAGGTGTCGCGCGCGCCCCAGCCCCCGGCGTCCTCCAGGGCCTGCGGCAGGTCCCAGTGGTACAGGGTCAGCACCGGCTCGATGCCGGAGCCGAGCAGCTCGTCGACCAGTTGGTCGTAGAAGTCGAGCCCGGCGGCGTTGGCCGGGCCGCGGCCGGCGGGCTGGATCCGCGGCCAGGCCGTCGAGAACCGGTAGGCGCCCAGGCCGAGCTTGGCCATCAGCGCCACGTCCTCGCGGAACCGGTGGTAGTGGTCGGCGGCGACGTCGCCGGTGTCGCCGTTCAGCACCTTGCCGGGCGTGCGGCTGAAGGTGTCCCAGATCGACGGGCCGCGGCCGTCCTCGGCCGCCGCGCCCTCGATCTGGTACGCCGCCGTGGCCGCGCCCCACAGGAAGTCCTTCGGAAAGTCCCCGTCGCTCATCCCTTGACCGCTCCTTGCATGATCCCGCCGACGATCTGACGGCCCAGAATGATGAACACGGCGAGCACCGGCAGCGTCCCGAGCAGGGTGCCGGCCATGATGATCGACTGGTCCGGGACGTAGCCCGAGCCCAGGTTGTCGATGGCCACCTGCACCGTGGGGTTGTGGCTGGTCAGCACGACGATCGGCCAGAAGAAGTCGTTCCAGGAGGCCATGAACGTCAGCATCCCCAGCACCGCCATCGCCGGCCGCGCCGCGGGCAGCACGATCGAGACGAAGATGCGCAGCGAGGACGCGCCGTCCACCCGGCCGGCCTCGACCAGCTCGTCCGGCAGCGCGCCGACCAGGTACTGCCGCATGAAGAACACGCCGAACGCGCTGACCAGGGTCGGGAAGATCACCGACTCCAGGTGGTCGCCCCAGCCCAGCTTGGTCATCAGCAGGAACAGCGGCACGATGCCCAGCTGGTAGGGCACCATCGTGGTGCCGATGGTCAGGCCCAGCAGGATGTTGCGGCCGCGGAAGCGCAGCTTGGCGAAGGCGAAGCCGGCCAGCGTCGCGAACATCACGGTGCCGGCCGCGGTGCAGCCCGAGACGATGAGCGAGTTCAGCAGCGCCTTGCCCATGTCCACGTTGTCCATGGCGGCGCGGAAGTTCTTGAACAGGTTCCCGCCCGGCAGCCAGTTCGGCGGCACCTGGTTGATCTCGGTGTTCGAGGTCGAGGCCGCGACGATGGTCCAGTAGAACGGGAACAGCGAGACGATCGCCGCCACCGCGAGGATCGCGTAGGTGAACTTGGAGCCGTGCATCTGCTTGCCGGCCATGCTCGCGCTGTGTCTCCGGCCCCGCTTGGGCGGCCGGTGGGTGGTGATCACTGTCGCCATATCAGTCGACTCCTCACTTGGCCGACTGCGCGCGGCGCGCCAGCAGGAAGTTGATCAGCACGAACACGATGATCACCAGGAACATCGCCCAGGCGATCGCCGCGGCCCGCCCCAGGTGCTGGTCGGTGAACCCGCGTTCGTAGAAGTACATGGACAGGGTCTGGTACTGGCGGTCCACGCCGCCCATCTCCGGGTTGCTGCCGCCGCCGCTGAACAGCAGCGGCTCGCCGAACAGCTGGCTGGCGCCGATGGTGGAGACCACGATGGTGAACAGGATGGTCGGGCGCAGGCCCGGCAGGGTGACGTGCCGGAACTGCTGCCAGCGCGAGGCGCCGTCCATCGCCGCGGACTCGTAGAGCTCGCCGGGGATGGACTGCATCGCGGCCAGGTAGATCAGCGCGTTGTAGCCGGTCCAGCGCCAGGTGACGATCACCGAGATGGCGATCTGCGCCGACCAGGTGCCGTTCTGGAAGTCGATGTTGTGGAAGCCGGCGAAGTGCAGCACCCAGTTGATGAACCCGTAGTCGCGGCCGAACAGCTGGGCGAAGACCAGCGTCGCGGCGGCCACCGAGGTCGCGAACGGCGCGAGCATCGCCACCCGCCAGAAGGTGCGGCCCCGCAGCTTGTAGTTCAGCAGGTGCGCCAGGCCCAGGGCCATCATCAGCTGCGGCACCGTGGAGATCACGCCGAGCTGGAAGGTGTTGCGGAAGGCGTTCCAGAAGTTGTCGTCGCCGAGCAGGTCGGTGAAATTCTTCAGTCCTACCCAGGTGGACTGGTCCGGGGACTGGAGCTCCACCTTGTGCAGCGAGGTCCAGGCGGTCCAGATCAGCGGATAGAGCCCGAACGCCGCGAACAGCAGGAAGAACGGGGAGACGAAGGCATAGGGGGAGTACTTCAGGTCCCATCGGGCCCGCCGGGTGCGCCAGGGTCGGTCGCCCGGCGGGGGGAGCGCCTTCTCGGTGGGGGTGTCTGCGGTCGCCACGGCCATTGCCTTCGTCCTCGGTTCACTCGATAGGGGTCGCCGCGCAGCGGGCGACCATGATCAGGGAGAATGGGGGGAAGGCGCGCGGGCCGGTCTGTCTTCACGCCCCGAAGACAGGCCGCCCGCGCGCCGCTTGTGATCAGCCGCTGGACGCGGACTTGATGTCGGACATCGCCTTGTTCCAGGAGTCGTCCGGCTTCTGGCCCTGGGCCTCGACCCGGGTGATGGCCTTGGAGATCAGATCCTTGATCGTGCCGTCCTTCGCGCCGAGCACCGCCTGCGGAATGCTCGCCGCGGAGTCGGAGTAGATCTGGCCGATCGGCGAGTCGCCGAAGTACGGGTCGGTGTGCGCGGCGATCGCCGGGTCCTTGGCCGCCGCCTCCGAGGACGGGAAGTGGCCGCCGTTGGTGAACATGGTCTTCTGCTGGTCCGGCGCGGTCAGCCAGCTGATCAGGTCGTAGGCCTCCTTCTGGTGCTTGCTGGCCGTCGGGATGCCGAGGTACGCCCCGCCCCAGTCACCGGTGCCGCCGGGGATCTTGGCCACGCCCCACAGCCCGGTCATCGCCCCGGCCTCGCTCTTGATGTAGCCGGTCATCCACGCCGGGCAGGCGATGGTGGCGAACGAGCCGGTGGTGAAGGCCTGGTTCCACGCGGTGCTGAACTGGCTGAGCTTGGCGGTCAGACCCTGCGTGGACAGCTGCATCGCGGTGTCCCAGGCGTTCTTGATCGCCGGGTTGCTGTCCGCGATCTGCTTGCCCGAGGAGTCGTAGTACTGGTTCGCGGACTGGCCCACGATGGCGTTGAAGATGCCGCCGGCGGTGTCCACGAACGCCTGGTTGGCCGGCGCCTTGGCCTTGTAGTCCAGGCCGGTCTTGATGTAGCTGGCCCAGTCCGGCCACAGCGCGCTGACACTCGCGCTGTCGGTCGGCAGCCCGGCGGCCTTGAACAGGTCGGTCCGGTAGCACATCGCCAGCGGTCCGTAGTCGGTGCCCAGGCCCATGACCTTGCCGTCCGACGTGGTGGCCGCGGCCCACTTCGCCGGGTAGAAGTTGCTCTTGAGGCTCGCCGCGCCCAGCGAGTTCAGGTCCACGAACTTGCTCGACAGGTTCTGGTCCACGTCGGCGATGCGCCCGACCTCGATGCCCTGGATGTCGTCCAGACCGCTGCCGGCCGACAGGTGGGTCAGCAGCGCGGGGTAGTACTTGCCCTCGTCCTCGACGCTGTCCTCGACGATCTTGATGTTCGGGTGCAGCTTCATGTACTGGTCGTAGAGCCCGGCCTCCTTGTAGCCGAAGGTCCCGAACAACCCGACCTTCAGCGTGACCTGGGCGCCGCCGCCCCCGGAACCACCGGTCGTGCCGTCGGCCGTCTTCGACGCCGACTTGCTGCTGCAACCGGACGCGAGCAGCACGCCCGACAGGACCAGCGCGAGCGCGGCCGTAGTTCTCTTCCGTGCGCTGAGCATATGTATGCCTCCAGAAGTGGACCGCCGACGCGGCCACGAAGCGAGGTGCGGTGGGGTGAGAGCGCTCTCACGAGTGATCGTGTGCGCCGTGAGAGCGCTCTCATGGATTGGTCAGAGGGTGCTCCGTACGGAAGCGGCCGTCAAGGTCTCGTAACCGTTTCGTTGCGTGGCGGACAGCCGGCGTGGGCAAAAACGAGGTCCTGACCTGGGGGAAAGCGCCACTTGCGGGAAATCGGGGCGGAGCGGTGGTCCGGGGCGGCGTCGTCCGGACACGAACGAGCACGTGGCCGGAGGGCGGCCACGCGCTCGGGGAGGGGAGGGCTCGGGGGTGGTGCGTGGATGTCGGGTTGGTTGAATGCGTGGAAAATGCAGAAGATATCGAGCGGGAAATCGGGTCCGGCCTATTCTCGATCACGGAGAACGTATGTTCCGGATCTGGAATCGGCGGTATCAATGGGGTATGCGGTTCAGGCGGGGCGACGAGGGCGGGCCCGGCGTTCCGACCGGGCGGCGCGTGGACGAGTTGAGCGACGCGGCCGACGAGGCGATGCTGCGTCGACCGGAAACGCCGGAGGCGGCCGACGCGGCCCGGCGGGCCGTCGAAGCCGCCGAGCGGCTGCTGGACCACGACGGCGGCCTGCCGAACCAGCGGCGCCTGGCGCGGGCGTTGTGGCGGCGGGTGTCGACGTACGCGCTGCCAGGAGAGCGCGGTGCCCTTGAGCACGCGGCGCTGCGGTGCTGGTCGCTGTGCGTCGGCATGCTCGACACGGCACGCGGCGACGCGGTGGCGTTCGACGACGTCGTCGGGGACGTGGGCATGTGGGCCGGGGTGCTGGTGCCCGCGTTGGGCGCGGTCGGCCGGCACGCGGAAGCGGCACAGGTGTACGAGACGAGCGCGGTGGCCGCCGGCAAGGCGATGGGTGCGCGTGGACGGCAGGCCAGAGCGCGGCTGATGCTGTTCCCGCTCGCGGCCACTGCCGACACCATGGCGCAGTTGTTCGTCGACGGGTCGTGGAACGCCGGGGCGGAGCAGGCGCTGGACGACGCGATCACCTCATGCCACGGCGTGCTCGGCGTGCTCCGCGGCTATCTGTCCGGCGGTTCGTTCGAGGTCACCGAGGTGGCTCGGACCTTGCAGGTGATAAGCCGTTTGCAGACCGTCGGGGGTCGGCTGCGCGATGCCGCGGCCGCGCTTGATGAGGCAATCGCCTTGCAGGGAACGGTGGCCGGCGAAGGGCCGCGCTATACGGCGATGCTGCACGGGCTGAAGGCCGAGCGGGACGGTCTGCGCGGATACGTCCCATTCACCGCGCCCACGTCACGGCCCGAACCGGTGGCTGAACCGGCGGCTGAGCCGGCGCTCGCCGTGCCCCGCCGAGCGTTCCTGCGCGCGATGCGCGATGCCGGCATCGACGCGGACGACGACGCGCTGCCGTTGACCGACGCGCTCGCCATGGCCGCCGCCGAGCGGATGCGCCTCGCCGAATCCGAGGACCCCCTTCGATACGGACCGGCTTGCGGGCTGCTGATGGCCTGGCGCGCACGGGTGCTCGTCGACATCGGCAACCTTGACCTCGCCCGTGCCTGGGCCGACTCCTCGGTGCGGCATCTGAGCCGCTACGCCGACCGACCGCGGAGAATCCAGTCGTCGCTCCTGGTGGCGCTGGCTGTGCTGCAGCGTGCGGCGAGCGCGAGCGGCCATACAGAGCAGGCCGTCAGCGCCGGCCTGCGGGCTGCGTCGCTGTATGCCGTTCTGGTCGCGGGTGACCCGAGTTATGCCCAGGACCTTGCGGGCGCGATCTAGGGCGCGGCGGATTGGGGTCGGGGTCGGGGTTGGGGTTGGGGTCGTCGAAAGTTCCGGAACTAGCCCAACAGTGCGAAAAGGTCGACGCCGCTGCCGTCAGGATCGATGACCGACGCATAGCGCTGCCCCCACGGCGCGTCCCACGGGCCGCGCAGCCCGTGGTACCCGGCGTCCATCAGCTCGGTGAACTTGGCGTCCACCTCGGCCGGGGTGTCGAACTGGAAGGCGATGGTGGTCCGCGGGCTGCCGAAGGGGCGGGTCCACGCCGAGGTGAAGCTCTGGATGGAGGACTCGCTGTCGAGCAGGAGCCGGACTCCGTTTCCCAGGTCGGCTTCAGCGTGACCGTCGGGAGAATCGGCGCCTGTGAAGGTGAGGCCGAGGCGCTCGTAGAAAGCGATGGACACGGACAGGTCTGCGACGACGATTCCGATCGCTGCGGCTTTCGCGCTCATGCGCCCGACCCTAGCCGTGCCCCCCGACGCTGTCTCGTTGGCTGAGCGCGCATGGACCGTGTGTCGGCGCTCGGTCCACCCCCGCTGCATCGCGCCTCGCCGGGCGGCAAATCTCCCGATTCCGCCACATCGTGGGAAGCCCCATAGGCCACTATCCTGACCCTCGTGACACACCACACACATGATCTGACCGACCGCCTCGCCCGCGCCCAAAAGGCCGCCGCCGAGGCCGGCCTGGACGCCCTGTTGATCAGCCCCGGCGCCGACCTGCGCTACCTGACCGGGTACGAAGCCCTGCCCCTGGAGCGCCTCACCTGTCTCGTCCTGCCCGCGAGCGGCGACCCCCTGATGGTCGTCCCGGCGCTGGAGAAGCCCGCCGCCGAAGCCTCCCCGCTGGGCGGCCTCGGGCTGGAGATCCTCCCCTGGAACGAGACCGACGACCCCTACGCGCTCATCGCCTCCCGCCTGCCCGGCGGCGGCGCCGCGCTCGGCACCGTCGGCCTCGACAACCACATGTGGGCCGAGAAGGTGCTGAATTTCCGCCGGGTGCTGCCCGGCGCGGAGCAGGCCCTGGCCGGCGTCGTCCTGGGCGACCTGCGGATGCGCAAGACCGCCGACGAGGTGGCGTCCCTGCGTGCCGCCGGCGCCGCCATCGACGCCGTCCACCGCCGGGTGCCCGAGTGGCTGCGGCCCGGGCGCACCGAGCGGGAGGTGGGCAAGGACATCGCCGACGCGATCCTGGCCGCCGGCCACGCCACCGTCGACTTCGTCATCGTCGGCTCCGGGCCGAACGGCGCCTCGCCGCACCACGAGCTGTCCGACCGCGTGCTCCAGGCCGGGGACCAGGTGGTGGTCGACATCGGCGGCGCGATGCCCGACGGCTACTGCTCCGACTCCACCCGGAACTACAGCCTCGGCGCGCCCTCGGCCGAGTACGCCGAGTACTTCGCGGTCCTGCTGGCCGCCCAGAAGGCGCAGTGCGAGGCGATCCGCCCCGGGATCACCGCCGAGGAGCTGGACGCCGTCGGCCGCGACCTGATCACCGAGGCCGGCTACGGCGACAAGTTCATCCACCGCACCGGCCACGGCATCGGGCTGGAGACGCACGAGGAGCCGTACATCGTCTCCGGTTCCGCGCGTCCCCTGGAGCCGGGCATGGCCTTCTCCGTCGAGCCGGGCATCTACCTGGCCGGCCGGCACGGCGCCCGCATCGAGGACATCGCGGTGTGCACCGCCGACGGCGGCGAGCGCCTGAACCTGACCGCCCGGGACCTCGTGGTGGTGGACGTCTGATGGTCGCGGTGGAGCGGTCGCTGCCCGGCGACGAGGCCGAGGCCCTGTTCGACCTGGTGCGGGATCTGTGCGCGAACGAGCTCGCGCCGCGCGCGGCCGAGTACGAGGCCGAGGAGCGGTTCCCCCGCGAGGTGTTCCGGACCCTGGGCCGGGCGGGCCTGCTCGGCCTGCCTTATGACGAGAAGTACGGCGGCGGCGGGCAGCCCTACGAGGTCTACCTCCAGGTGGTGGAGGAGCTGGCCCGGAACTGGCTCACCGTCGGCCTCGGCGTGTCGGTGCACTCGCTGTCCTGTTACGGCCTGGCCGCCTTCGGGTCCGACGAGCAGAAGCAGAAGTGGCTGCCGGACATGCTGGGCGGCGAGCAGCTCGGCGCCTACTGCCTGTCCGAGCCGCAGTCCGGTTCCGACGCCGCCGCGCTGACCACCCGGGCGGTGCGGGACGGGGAGACGTTCGGGGTCAGTGGGACGAAGGCGTGGATCACGCACTCCGGCCACGCCGATTTCTACACCCTGATGGTCCGCACCTCCGGGGAGGGCCCCAAGGGGATCAGCGCTCTGCTGGCCGAGGCCGACACTCCGGGGATGACGTTCGGCAAGCCCGAGAACAAGATGGGCATGCGGGGCTCGGTGACGGCGCAAGTGCTGCTGGACAACGCGCGGGTGCCCGCGGACCGGCTGCTCGGCGAGGAGGGTCAGGGCTTCGCGATCGCGCTGTCCGCGCTGGAGGCCGGTCGGCTGGGCATCGCGGCGTGCGCGGTCGGTCTCGCGCAGGCGGCGTTGGACGCGGCCGTGGACTATGCCAAGACGCGTCAGCAGTTCGGCAAGCCGATCGCCGACTTCCAGGGGCTGAGCTTCATGCTCGCCGACATGGCCACCGGTGTCGCGGCGGGGCGGGCGTCGTACCTGGTCGCCGCGCGGCGGCGTGACGCAGGGCTGCCCTATGGCACCGAGGCCGCCATGGCGAAGCTGTTCTGTACTGACATGGCGATGCGGGTGACCACGGACGCCGTGCAGGTTTTCGGCGGATACGGATACACCGCGGACTTCCCCGTGGAACGCTATATGCGCGAGGCGAAGGTGCTTCAGATCGTCGAGGGAACCAATCAGGTCCAGCGACTCGTTATCAGTAGGGCACTGACGCGCGTATGACGGTCAGCCACCTTTTCGTCCACCGAATGATCGTTCGCCACCTGACAGCCTCCGTACAGGCGCGGCGGCGGACACGCGTATAACCGCATACGTAAAACGACGGGCCCCGAGGGGACCGCTCCCCATTGAGGATCGGGACAAATCGGGGCCTACGGGCGCCTGGTCGTGGATCGTCTTATCAGCGATACAGCAGACCATGTACCGTGCTGCCCATGACGCAGCAGCCGAATCAGAACTACCCCCAACCCGGGGGTTGGGGACAGCAGCAGGGACAGCAGCCCGCGCAGCCGGGGTGGGGCCAGCAGCAGCCCGCCCAGCAGCAGGGGCAGCAGCAGTGGGGGGCCGCTCAGCCCTCTTACGGGCAGGCGCAGCCGGCCCAGCAGTACGGTGGTTCCACCCCCTCTTACGGTGGCGGTTCCTCCACGGGGGGCGACTCCTGGGGCAAGGTGTGGGGGTTCTACGCGGCGGGCGCGCTGGCCGCGATCACCGCGATTCTCACGTTCGTGATGCCGTGGGCCGCGATCAAGATCGGCGACAACACGTTCAACTTCACCGCGCTGGGCACCGTCTCGTCGCAGGGTAAGAGCGCGTCGGCCGACGGGTACCCGAAGATCTGGGGCATCCTGGTCATCGTCGCCGCGGTCGTCGCGGTCGCGGGCGTGGTCCTGGTCCTGCTGCTGAAGAAGGCGGTGATGGGCTGGGTCGTCGTCGGCGGCTCCGGTCTGGCGCTGATCTTCGCGGTACTGGCCGGTCTGCTGGGCCACAACAAGATCAAGGACGAGCTGACCAGCGGCGACACCGCCGCGATCGGCACCCATTACAGCTTGCAGTTCTTCGGCCTCGGCGCCTGGATCGGCATTCTGGCCACCTTGATCGGCACCGTCCTGGCGGTGCTGGCCCAGCTGTCGGTGACCACCGGCGGCGCCCCGGCCTCCGGCGCCTCGGCGTCGGGCTACCAGGCGGGCTACGGCCAGCAGCAGTTCGGCCAGGCCGGCAACTCCCCGGCGTACGGCCAGCAGGGCCAGCCGGGCCAGCAGCAGTGGGGCGGCCAGCAGGCCGGCCAGGCCCAGGGGCAGCAGCAGTGGGGCAACCCGCAGCCGCCGCAGCAGCAGGGCGGCCAGTGGGGCGGCCAGTACGACCCGGCGGCCAACCAGCCGACCCAGGCCGTGCAGCCCGGCTACATGCCGCCGCAGCAGCCGCCCCAGCAGCCGCGGTAAGCAGCGGCGGCGTCAGCACACGGGGTATTTTCAGCAGCGGCTGCTGAATCCTGCGTTTGCCTGTAGTACACGGCGGTCCCCGGAGGAATCCGGGGGCCGCCGTCGCCTTGTGGGGTGTGCTTTCTCGCCGACTTGTTCTTATCGCCTATGTGCTTACTTGCTCACGTACTTACGTGTTCAACTGCTCACCTGCTCACAGCTCAGCCGCCTCGGCGGCCGCCGCTTCCTCCACCTGCCGCCGCCGGTCCGTGACCGCCCGCCGCAGCTGTTCGAAGCGCGACGGCAGCGGAATCCAGCCGGGCGACCCGGCCAGCGCCATGTTCGCCTCCACCACGGCGCGGGTGTAAGCACGCTGCATCCCGCGGGGCATCAGCGGCATTCCCGGCGGGCGCCTTATGGCCTCGCCTTCTACGTTCAGGCGTCCGGCGTGGTTCGGGCTGACCGAGACCCAGAGCGCCTTCGCGCTTCCGTGCAGGGGCTCCACCAGCGTCTCGCGGACCGCCAGCCAGGCCTTCAGTGCCGCGCGTGTGCCTTCCGACAGCCGCACCCGCTCCTCGACCGCTTCACTGGTGGTCCGTGCCTGCGGGCGCCGGACCACGCGGACGCTGCTCAGGTCGTCGGCGACGTCGGCCAGCGTCAGCGCGGCCAGCTCGCCGACCCGGGCCCCGGTGTCCAGCTCCACGCCGATCAGCGCGAACAGCCGCACGCGGCCCGCCGGGGCGCTGCTCATCTCGGCCCGCTTGGCCAGGTACTCGTGCAGCTGCGAGCGCGAGGGCCCGTCGACGGTCTCCCGCAGCTCCGGCAGGCCCGGCCGGTCGGCGACCGCCACCAGGACCCCGCTGTGCTCCCCGAGGATCTTCAGGCAGTCGACACGGATCCGCATGGAGGCGTTGGTGGCCTGCGCGTTGCCGGCCTTGGCCCGCCGCCGCAGCTCGCCCCGCGCGGCCAGGTCGAGATAGGCGCTGATCGGCCCCGGCGCCAGCAGCTCGGCGGCGCTGCCGGCGTCCCGGAACGGGAACTCCTCATGGTTCCGGACCAGCGCCAACTCGCCGGCGACCCACCGCAGCTGCCGCGCCCGCGCCTTGCTGACCTCCCGCTCGGTGATGACCCGCTCGGTCCAGGCCTCGATCGAGACACTCGCCGCGGGAGTATCCGGCGTCGCTGTACCCCGCTTCGACGAGCCCGTCCGCGAGGGCGGCGTTTCCGGCACGGTGGGGTTCCCTTCCCGATCAGCCTACGGATAACAGGCCTTTAGCCTCCCACATCCGGAGCTCGTGACGCCCGCGCCACGAAAAGCCGCATCGGGGTTCAAGGGCCGTGATTCACGCTAGGGGAAGGTACTGACAGGGTGCTGGGAGGCGTGCGATGTGCGGGGTGCGGATCCGCTCGGCCCTGAGTACCCTGCCGATCCAGACGGCGGCGCTGCGGGGGACGAGGGCTTGCTGAGGTGCCCTACCGTGTGCAGCATGAGTACGCCGCTGCTCTTTCTCGATGTCGATGGCGTTGTCCTGCCTATTGGAGCGTGGATGGAGGAGCTGACTTCGGAGCTCGGCCGACGGCTGACGGCGCTGCCGGTCGAGCTGGTCTGGGCCACGGCCTGGCAGCATGATGCGAATGTGGAGATCGCGCCCCGGGTCGGGCTGGCGCAGCTCCCTGTTGTCGAGTGGCGGGACACCAGCGTCGCGGAGGACGACGAGGACGAATACTTCGGCTTGCACTGGAAGACGCGGCTGCTGGTCGAGTGGGCCGGCGGCCGCGACTTCGTGTGGGTCGACGACGAGGTCACTGACGCCGACGGGGCTTGGATCGCCGAGCATCATGGCGGGCGGGCGTTGGTGCATCGGGTGCGGCGGCCGGCGGTGGGGCTGACCGATGTGGACTTCGAGGTGCTGGAGGGGTGGTTGGCGGCGCCTAACCCGGCGCCTGCGCCCCCGCTCCCCGCGCCGCCATCCGAGGCCGCAGCGCCCGCAGGAACCAGTCGAACACCGGACCCAGGCTCTCCGGCTCCGGCCACCGGTTGATCGCCGCCAGCAGGCGCCAGTAGCGCTCGACGCGCGGATCTGCGGCGACCTCCAGGCGCTGCCACAGCCAGGCGCGCAGGGCGTCGTTGTCGGGCTTGCTGAAGGTGGTCGCGTACTGGGCCGCGAGGTCGGCGATGATCGGGGCGGCGGCCGGGGATTCGGGGGCGATGCCGTCGGCGATGGCCTGGGTGATGCGGGCGCGGACGTGGGTGGTCAGCTCGTGGTGCAGACCGGTGGTGTCGCCCGCCGCGCGTTCGGCGGCCTGGTACTCGGCCATGCGGCGGACGCCGGCGCGGAAGTCCGGGTCCTGGGTCAGCTCGGCCAGTTCGATCCAGGCCTCGACCTGGTCGGGGGTGGCGTCGTCGGGGAGGTCGGGGGTGGCGGCGCGGAGCAGGTCCACCAGGTCGGGGTTGGCGTCGACGCCGCCGAAGGTGCTGTCGACGAACTCCTCGATCAGGCGCTTGCGTTCGGCGTCGGACATGCGGGCCATCTTGTGCATCAGGTCCATCTCCTGGTGAGTGGCACCCCGGGCCGCCACCGCGCCCAGCACCGCCCGCCGCAGCCGCAGGGCGCGGATCTGGACGTCCAGTGCCTCGGTGTGCGCGGCGGCGACCTCGGCCAGCGTCGCCTCGCGCGCCAGCACGCGCCGCACCGTCGGCAGGTCGACGCCGAGGTCGCGCAGCGTCCGGACCAGGTCCAGGCGCGCGACGGCCGCGACGTCGTAGACGCGGTAGCCGGCCGGGGTGCGGCCGGTTTCGGGGACGATGCCCTCGTCGGCGTAGAAGCGGATCGTCTTCACCGGCACGCCGGTGCGGCGGGCCAGGTCGCCGATCGTGTAGAGGGCGTCGTCGGTCACGCGTCCTACCTTCCGGCCTCCAGTAGGTGGAGACTCAAGCCCTGTTGAGGGTTGTCGATTCCTGTCAAGGCATGGTGGGTCCTACTGGGCATCGAGGATCGCCTGGATGTCGTGCCGGCTGTCGGCCACGATCCGCGGGTTGGTACCCAGCCCCAAGTAGTACGGCAGCGCCACCAGCGCCACCGACAGGGCCCACCCGCGTCCGCGCTCCCACGTCGCGTCGTCGACGCCGAGCGCCGACCGGAAAGCGTCGCGCGCCTCGCCGTGGAACAGGTTCCACGCCGGCAGCAGGTCCACGGCCGGGTCGCCGGTGGCCGGGGCGAAGTCGATGACGGCGCGCAGCCGCCCCTCGCGGACCAGCAGGTTGCCGCCTTGCAGGTCGGAGTGGATCCACACCGGCTTCCCGGGCCAGGCCGGGGCGTCCATGGTCTGCTTCCACACCGCGAGCACGGCGTCGGCGTCGATCTCGGACCCGAGCGCGGCGACCGCCTCGCGGACTTCTTGGTCCCGGTCGGTGATGGCGCGGCCCCGGCCCGACTCGGTGGGGGCGGGTGCGCCGGTGGTGTCGATGGCTTGCAGAGCTTTGAGGAAGTGGGCGAGGTCGACGGCGCAGGTGACGCGATCGATGGAGTGGTCCGTTCGCACCGCCGGCTCGCCCTCGATCCACGGCAGCACGGACCACGGATAGGGATATTCCTCAATCGGTGCCCCCACCCCCGCCGGGACCGGCACCTCCAGCGGCAGCAACGGCCCCAGCACCGGCAGCCATCGCTGCTCCCGCCGTAGCGAGCCGACCGCCCACTCGATCCGCGGCAGCCGCGCGCACAGCCGCGTCCCCACCCGGAACATGGCGTTGTCGGTGCCGGTCGACGCCACGCGTCGGATCGGCAGGTGGGCCCACTGCGGGAACTGGGCGGCCAGCATGCGGGCCACGAGCCCGGCGTCGGTGTCGACTTCGTCGGGATGCATCTTCGGGTCGGCCATGGGCGGCAGGGTATGCCGTGTAGGCGGGGGAGCACCGCAGGATTTACGGTGGGCGCGTGGACGATATCGACAGGCACATCGTGGCGGCTCTGGTCGCCGACGGCCGCATGAGCTACACCGACCTCGGGAAGCTGATCGGGCTGTCGACCTCGGCGGTGCACCAGCGGGTGCAGAAGCTGGAGGAGCGCGGCGTGCTGCGGGGGTTCCGGGCCGTGGTGGACCCGGAGGCGCTGGGACTGGCGCTGACGGCGTTCATCTCGGTGAAGCCGATAGACCCGGCGGCGCCGGACGACGTGCCGGACCGGCTGCGGGACCTGATCGAGGTCGAGGACTGCTACAGCGTCGCCGGCGACGAGAACTACATTCTGAAGGTGCGGGTCGGCACGGCCGGCGAGCTGGAGTCGCTGCTCGGCCGGATCCGGACCGCCGCCGAGGTCTCGACGCGGACGACGGTGGTGCTCTCGACGCCGTTCGAGGACCGGATGCGCAGCGCGCATTGAGGGGCAGCAGCTGGAGCAGGGGCGAGTGCGGCCGAGTGGGGGGTCGAGCGCGAAGCTGGGCCGAGCTGGGCTGAGCTGAGCTGGGCTGAGGAGCAGGGTTGAGGGCTGACCTGGGAGGCCGGCGCTGAGATCGCGCGGAGGCTGGGCCGAGCTGGGGCCGATCTGGGGGCGAGCTGGAGCTGAGCGGAGATCGAGCGCGGAAGCGAGCCGCGGCGGGGCTCCGGTAAGCCGTGCGAGACACTGTTCCCCATGACGAACACCGCCCCGTCCGATCCCACGTTCGACCCCGACCGCCCGGCCCCCGCCCGCGTGCTGCTGCGCGGCGGCACCGTCCACTCCCCGGAGGAGCCGTTCGCGACGGCGATGCTGGTCGAGGACGGCAAAGTGGCCTGGCTGGGCTCGGACAGCGCGGCCGACGTGGCGCACGCCGACTCCGTCGACGAGATCGTCGAGCTGGACGGGGCGCTCGTCACGCCCGCGTTCGTCGACGCGCACGTCCACCTCACCTCCACCGGCCTGGCGCTGGCCGGCCTGGACCTGCACGACGCCCTGTCGCTGACCGACGCCCTGGACCGCATCGCCTCCTTCGCCGCCGGGCTGCCGGCCGGGGAGACGGTCATCGGGCAGGGCTGGGACGAGTCCCGCTGGCCGGAGCGGCGCGCGCCGTCACCTGCGGAGTTGGATCGGGCTGTCGGCGGTCGCCCGGCGTATCTGTCGCGCGCCGACGTGCACAGCGCACTGGTGTCCCCGGCCCTGGTGGCGGCGGTTCCCGAGGTGCGCGGTGCGGTGGGGTTCGACGCCGAGGCGGGCTTGGCGCGCCAGGATGCGCACCACCTCGTGCGCCGCGCCGCTTTCGCGCTGCTGGGCCCGGGCGCGCGCGGGGCGTTCCAGGCGGCGGCGCTGCGACGCGCGGCGGAGCTGGGGATTGGCGCGCTGCACGAGTGCGGCGGACCTGACATCAGCGGGGAGGCGGACTTCCTCCAGGTGCTGGCGGCGGGGCGCGAGCTTGGCGGCCCGGAGGTCTTCGGGTACTGGGGTGAGTTCGGCGCGGCGGCCAAGGCGCTGGAGCTGGGGGCTGTCGGGGCCGGGGGCGACCTGTTCTTGGACGGGTCGATCGGGTCTCACACGGCGTGTCTGGCGCATGCGTATGCGGACAAGTACACCCTCGGCGCTTCTTATGCGGATGCCGAGCAGGTCGCTGAGCACGTCGTGCAGTGCACCGAGGCGGGAATCCAGGCCGGGTTCCACGTGATCGGCGACGGCGCGATGGCGACGCTGCTCGACGGCTTCGACGCGGCTGCTGCGCGGGTGGGACGTGATGCGCTCTACCGGATCGGGCATCGTGTCGAGCACGCCGAGATGATCCCGGCCGGCGGTATTGAGCGGCTGCTGGCGTTCGGGATCGTGGCGAGCGTGCAGCCTGCGTTCGACGCGGCGTGGGGCGGCGAGGACGGGATGTACGCGGCGCGCCTGGGAGCCGAGCGGGCGCGCGCCATGAACCCGTTCGCGGCGATGCAGCGGGCCGGCGTGCTGTTGGCCTTCGGGTCGGACGCCCCGGTGACGGCGCTGGATCCGTGGGGCACGGTGCGGGCCGCGGCGTTCCATCAGACGCCGGAGCACCGGATCTCGGTGCGAGCGGCGTTCGCGGCGCACACGCGGGGCGGGTGGCGGGCGCTGGGAGGGCGGGCGACGGCTTCGGGGATGCTGGTGCTGGGGGAGCCGGCGACGTATGCGGTGTGGGATGTGGAGCCTGAGGATGTGATTGTGCAGGCTGCTGATGAGCGGTTGTCGGCTTGGTCGACGGATCCGCGGGCGGGGGTGCCGGGGTTGCCGGATCTTTCGGTGGGGCGGGGGGTTCCGGGGGCGGTGCGGACTGTTGTTCGGGGGCGGGTGGTTTTTGATGGGGGGAGGGTGGGTTAGGGCGGTGAAGTAGTGATATGGGGGGCGAGGTGAGAGTGAGATTCGGAGGCGAGGCGAGGCGGAAGGGCGAGGCGGAAGGGCGAGGTGAGGGGCGAGGCGAGGCGGAAGGGCGAGGCATGAAGGTGAGGCGGGGCGGGGCGGGGCGCGGTGAGGCGGGGTGAGGCGCGGTGAGGTGAGGCGCGGTGAGGTGAGGCGGGGTGAGGCGCGGTGAGGCTAGGCGGAAGGGCGAGGTGAGGGGCGAGGCGAGGCGGAAGGGCGAGGCATGAAGGTGAGGTGAGGCGCGGTGAGGTGAGGCGCGGCGCGGCGCGGCGGGGTGAGGTGAGGCGGGGTGAGGTGAGGTGAGGTGGTTTTGGGTTTTTGAGGTGGATGAGATTTTCTGGGTGGGAGAAGGTCGAGGTTGGAGTGTTTGGAACAGTTTGGTCACAAATCTGTTCCGCGCCTTTCCGAGTGATCACCGATGCCACCGAGTCCTCCCGGGTCCGCCGCGCTGACCTGGGGCTCCGTTCCTCCGGCGCAGGCCAAGACTGGTAGGATCACTGGTTGACAGGCGCCACAGGAGTCCGGGTACCGTCGGTGGCTACGTCCACCGGCGCCGAACGCTGTCGCGCGGTGTTCCTGTCTGGCTCGGGGCGATCCGGCGCCGAGCGGTTCGATGGGGGCACAGCGACGGCGGCGGCGAAACACGGGTGGGTCTTCACCGGGAACCCGGCGGATCCAGTAGACAACGGTGTGCGGGACTCGCGGCCAGCGAGTCCGCGCCCGGTCCGAAGGATGCCGCCGGGTTTTCGTGTGGGTGGGTCGGTGGGTGGGTGGGCCGGCCTCCGCCCTGCTGCCGCCTCGCAAAGGGCCCAGCCGCGCCCTGGAGGCCCCGCCTCGTTCTGCGTGCACCATGGGTTTCCGCGCTGTTCTGCGTGCGTTGCTGCGCTGTCTCGTGTTGAGAGCCTGCTCAAGTAAAGTGCGCTCAAGGTTTCCGCAGATCTTTCTTAGGGTGGGTCGCGCAGGTGGCGAACGTGGATGAGGCCGGCGGCCCGCAGCGTCGGCGATGGTTCCGGCGGCGGCCGAGCCGGGAGGCGGTGCGTCTGGCCGCGTTGGCGCTGCTGGCCGGTGCGGTGCTGAACCTGGCGTTCGCGCCGGTCGGGTGGTGGCCGGTGGCGCCGTTGATGGTGGCCGCGGTGTCGGCGCTGTTCGCGGGGCGGAGCGGGCGTCGGGGCATGCTCATCGGGTTCTGGTTCGGGACTGGGTTCTGCTGGGTGATGTTCCAGTTCCTGCGGGTCTTCGGGCCGGGGGCGCAGGAGGCTGTGGGGCTCATCGAGTCGCTGTACTTCATTCCGTTCGGGTGGGCCATGGCGCGGGTGTCGATGGCCCGGTTCGCGCCGCTGTGGCAGGCGTGCCTGTGGGTCGCCGAGGAGGCGGTGCGGTCGCGGTGGCCGTTCGGCGGGTTCTCGTGGGGGCGGCTGGCGTTCTCGCAGCCGGATTCGCCGTTCACGCCGTTGGCGGCGGTGGGTGGGGCGCCGTTGGTGACGTTCGCGGTGGCGTTGTCGGGGACGTTGTTGTGGCGGGCTGTGGTGGTGCTGCGGGAGCGGGAGCGGGAGCCGGGGGTTGGGGGCGGAGGCGGAGGCGGGGGCGGCAGCCGTGCCTTGTGGCGGAGCGTGGGGGCTCGGTGGTCGGCGGCGATGGTGGTTGGTGCGCTGCTGATCCCGGTGGCGGGGTATGCGGTCCCGCTGCGCTCTGCGGATGCCGGCACGCCGCTGCGCATCGCGTTGATCCAGGGCAACGTGCCGCGGCTCGGGTTCGGGCGCGAGGAGCAGCAGGCGGCGGTGCTGGACAACCATGTGAAGGAGACCGAGGCGCTGGCGGCGGACATCCGCGCCGGCAAGGCGGTGAAGCCGGATGTGGTGGTGTGGCCGGAGAACGGGTCGGACATGGATCCGTACACCGATCCCGGGGTGAAGGAGGAGATTCAGGCGGCCGTGGACGCGGTCGGGGTGCCGGTGCTGATCGGGGCTGTGATCAACGCCAATGCGGAGGGGACGAATGTTCTGAACCGGCTGATCGTCTGGACGCCGGGGCCGGGGCCTGGGAGCGGTATGGGTGCTACGTATGACAAGACGCACCTGGTGCCGTTCGGCGAGTACCTGCCGTTCCGGGACATTCTGACCAAGGTGATCAAGCGGTTCAACATGATTCCGCGCGACTTTGTCCCGGGGCATGGGGTTGGGGATCTGACGCTTGGGGATGTGCCGGTCGCCGCGGTGATTTGTTTTGAGGTCGCGTATGACGATGTGGTGCGTAATGCGGTCAATGGTGGGGGGCAGGTGTTGTTGGTGCCTAGTAACAACGCTTCCTACATGGGGACCGGGCAGACGTACCAGCAGTTGGCGATTGCTCGGTTCCGGGCTGTGGAGCATGGGCGGTGGACGTTGGAGGCTGCGACGTCTGGGGTGTCGGCGGTGATCGATCCGCGGGGGAAGGTGCTGGCGCAGACGGGGGAGTACCAGGCTCGGTACTTGGATATGGAGGTGCGGCGTAGTACTGAGCGGACGGTGGCGGATCGGGTGGGGGCGTGGCCTGAGTTGTTGTTCGCGGTGGTGGGGGTTGGGGCGGCGATTGTGTTGGCGGGGGTGTCGAGGGGGGTGTCGGGTGGTGTGTCGGCTGGTGTGTCGAGGGGGGCGTCGGCGAGGCGGTCGAAGACACTGCGGCGCGTCCGGGCTCTGATTCCGGGTTTCAGAGGTCGAGCCGATACGCTGCCCGATGCGGCGCCTGATGAGAACACATTGACGACCCCCGAGCGGGATGCCGCCCCGCTCACCTCCGCGGCGAAGGGCCGAGCACGTTGACCAATCTGCGCGTCTTGGTGATCATTCCGACGTACAACGAGTCGGAGAACCTGGCGAAGATCGTCAGTCGGGTCCACGCGGCGAACCCGGATGTCCATGTGCTGGTGGCCGACGACAACTCTCCGGACGGTACCGGCAAGCTGGCCGACGGGCTGGCTGCGAAGGACGAGCGGGTGAAGGTGCTGCACCGGGCCGGGAAGGAGGGGCTGGGGAAGGCGTACTTGGCGGGGTTCGCGTGGGGGATCGAGCATGAGTACGACGTGATCTGCGAGATGGACGCGGATGGTTCGCACCGGCCGGAGGACTTTCCGGCGCTCATGGCGGCGCTGGTGGAGCAGGACGCGGATCTGGTGATCGGGTCGCGGTATGTGCCCGGGGGGAAGACGGTGGGGTGGCCGAGGCGGCGGGAGGTGCTTTCGCGGGGTGGGAATACGTGGGTGCGGTTGATTACGGGGATGCGGCTGAAGGATGCGACTGGGGGGTATCGGGTTTTTCGGCGGGCGACGCTGGAGCGGATAGATCTCGCGACGGTTGCGAGTGCTGGGTATACGTTCCAGGTGGATTTGGCTTGGCGGACTACGCGGGCTGGGATGAAGGTGGTTGAGGTGCCGATTACTTTTGTGGAGCGGGAGTTGGGGGCTTCGAAGATGAGTGGGGGGATTGTTGCGGAGGCTTTGTGGAGGACTACGGTTTGGGGGGTGCGGTATCGGGCGGGGCGGTTGGTGGGGAGGGGGTGAGGTGTAGTTTTGAGATGTAGTTTTGATGTGCGGTTTGTGGTGGGGTGAAAGGCTTTTTTGACGACCTTCGGCCATGGTGCTGACTGGTCGGTGGCGGTCCTTGGGTGGGTGGTGCGGTCGATCTCCGAGAGCTGTTGCGGGGGTGGGGAAAGGCCAGGTCAAAGGCCAGATCAAAGGCCAGATCAAGGGCCAGATCAAAGTCAACTGCGCCTCCGGCGGCCCCTCCGGGGAGGGCCTCGCTCTGGAAAGAGTGGGCCAGGCGGGTTGGCGCGGCTTTGCGCTGTGGTTCCGGTTTCGGTTCCGGTCTTTCCGTCGCATCGTCGCCTGAAGGAA
>NZ_BAAAQN010000079.1:0-49671 GCF_039531695.1 Catenulispora yoronensis | reverse complement strand
CGCATCCTCACCCACCAAAACACCACACAACCAACCCCCACACCTTGACATAGGAGCATCGGAAAGACCGGAACCGAAGACCTAACTTTGGCAAAAAGCGGGGCACCCGGTCGCGATGACCACCGGTCCTGCTGGCCGCCGCCGGTTGTGATGGCGGCCAGTCTTCTTTTGCTTGCCGCCGCCGGTGGTGATCGTGGCGCGGCGACCGGTTGCGATGGGGTCCGGTCCTGCTGGCCAGTCTTGTTTTGTTGGCCGCTGGCAGCAGGGCGATCGTTCTGGGCTGCTAGCCCAGCGCTCGTAGCGCCGGCAGTCGCTCAGCGACCTGTTCCAAGTCGGCGAGCGGATGCTCTGGGCCGAAGAAAAGTACGATTTCGCTGAAGCCGGCGTCGAGCCAGGGGGCTATGTCGTCGATGACGCGGTGGGGGGTGGGGCGGAGTTGGACTGAGCGGCGGATTTCGGTGGGGTTGCGGCCTGCTTTGGTGCACCAGGTGTCCAGGACTTTGGACAGGCGGGTGGCTTCGGCGAGGCCGGAGTGGTTCACGGTGTTCCAGACGTCGGCTTGTTCGGCTACTAGTTTCAGCATGTGTTTTTCGCCGGTGCCGCCGAGCCAGATCGGGGGGTGGGGTTTTTGGAGGGGTTTGGGGGCGTGGACTGCTTGGTGGAGGGTGTAGTGCTCGCCGGTGAAGGTTGTGGTGGGGGCTGACCAGAGGCTTTTGATGATGGTCAGGGATTCGGCGAGCTTTTCTATGCGGTGGCGGGGGGTGCCCAGGTCCAGGCCGAGCATGTGGTGTTCGTATTCGGCCCAGCCGGCGCCTATGCCGAATTCCAGGCGGCCGTTGCTGAGGTGGTCGACTGTGGTGGCTATCTTGGCCAGGGTGGCGGGGTGGCGGAGGGTGTTGGCGGTCACCATGCAGCCGAGGCGGGTGGTGCGGGTTTCGGAGGCCATGGCGGACAGGAGGGTCCAGCCGTCGAAGAGGTCGATCGCGGGGTCGGGTTCGGCCACGGTGGCGGCGTTGCCGACGCCGGCCAGGTGGTCGTAGACCCAGAGGTGGTCGAAGCCTGATTCGTCGGCGAGGCGCCAGAAGGCCCGCAGGGCGGCGATGGTCGTGCCCTGCGGGACCAGTTTGGCGCCGAGGCGGAGCGGGGGCATCGGGGGTGCTACTTGCCGATCTGGCCCAGGTCGCGGACGCCGCCGGTGGCGGCGCTGGAGGCCAGGGCGGCGTAGGCGCGCAGGGCCACGGAGACCGGGCGGTCGCGGTCGCGGGGGTGGTAGCCGCCGAGCTCGGTCAGGAGCTTGGTGCGGCGGGCGTCCAGGACCTCGGGGTCGACGTCGAGGTGGAGGGAGCGGGTGGCGATGTCGATCTTGATCGTGTCGCCGTCCTCGACCAGGGCGATGATGCCGCCGGAGGCCGCTTCCGGGGAGACGTGGCCGATGGACAGGCCGGAGGTGCCGCCGGAGAAGCGGCCGTCGGTGACCAGGGCGCACTTCGCGCCCAGGCCCACGCCCTTGAGGAAGGCGGTCGGGTAGAGCATCTCCTGCATGCCGGGGCCGCCCTTGGGGCCCTCGTAGCGGATGACGACGACGTCGCCCTCGACGATGTGCTTGGACAGGATCGCCTCGACCGCGTCGTCCTGGGACTCGAAGACCTTGGCCGGGCCGGCGAACTCCCAGATCTTCTCGTCGACGCCTGCGGTCTTCACGATGGCGCCGTCGGCGGCGATGTTGCCCCAGAGGACGGCCAGGCCGCCGTCCTTGGTGTAGGCGTGCGGGAGGTCGCGGACGCAGCCGTTCTCGGCGTCGGTGTCCAAGCTGGCCCAGCGGTTGGCGGTGGAGAAGGGCTCCGTGGTGCGGACGCCGCCGGGGGCGGCGTGGAACAGCTCGGTCGCGGCCTCGGAGGCGTGGCCGCCGCGGATGTCCCACTCGTCGAGCCAGGTCTGGAGGGTCGGGGCGTGGACGGCGTGGACCTCCGGGTCCAGCAGGCCGCCGCGGTGGAGTTCGCCCAGGATGGCCGGGATGCCGCCGGCGCGGTGCACGTCCTCCATGTGGAACTGGCTGCTCGGCGCCACCTTGGAGATGCACGGCACGCGGCGGGAGACCGCGTCGATGTCCTTCAGGCCGAAGCCGACGCCGGCTTCCTGGGCGGCGGCCAGCAGGTGCAGGACGGTGTTGGTGGAGCCGCCCATGGCCACGTCCAGGGCCATGGCGTTGCCGAAGGCGGCGGGGGTGGCGATGGCGCGGGGCAGGACCGACTCGTCGTCGCCGTCGTAGTAGCGGCGGGCCAGGTCCACGACCGTGGTGCCGGCGCGCTCGAACAGCTGGCGGCGGGCCTCGTGAGTGGCCAGCACCGAGCCGTTGCCGGGCAGTCCCAGGCCGAGCGCCTCGACCAGGCAGTTCATCGAGTTGGCGGTGAACATGCCGGAACAGGAGCCGCAGGTCGGGCAGGCGGAGCGCTCGATGCCGTCGAGCTGCTCGTCGGTGACGGACTCGTTGGCCGAGGCGATCATCGCGTCGATCAGGTCGATCTTGGAGTGCACCACGCCCTCGATGGCGGTGGTCTTGCCGGCCTCCATCGGGCCGCCGGAGACGAAGACCGTCGGGACGTTCAGGCGCAGCGCGGCCATCAGCATGCCGGGGGTGATCTTGTCGCAGTTGGAGATGCACACCAGGGCGTCGGCGCAGTGCGCGTTCACCATGTACTCCACGGCGTCGGCGATCAGCTCGCGGCTGGGCAGCGAGTAGAGCATGCCGGCGTGGCCCATGGCGATGCCGTCGTCGACGGCGATGGTGTTGAACTCCTTGGCGACGCCGCCGGCCTCCTTGACCGACTCGGCGACGATCTCGCCGACGTTGCGCAGGTGCACGTGGCCCGGCACGAACTGGGTGAAGGAGTTGGCGATCGCGACGATCGGTTTGCCGAAGTCGTCGTCCCCCATGCCGGTGGCCCGCCAAAGGGCTCGGGCCCCAGCCATGTTGCGTCCGTGGGTACTAGTCCGGGACCGCAGGGCGGGCATGGTGGCTCCGTTCTACTGGTGATGCTCGACTGCTACTCGTCGTTGAGACAGACATTCTCGCACTGTGGACTCTATCGCTCCAGCCACGTCCGGGGAGTGGACGACCGGGCCGGTCCCGTGCGTACTATCGGCACGTGGCGAAGTCTGGGCGGGGACAGAGCGTGACCGACCTGCTGGATTTCTCGGACCGGAGACGGCCCAAGAACTATGTGACGCTCCGCGTCTTCACCGTGCTCGCGGCGGTCGTCGCGGTTCCGTTCACGATCGTGGCGGCGGTGTGCGCGGTGCTGTTGTTCCCGTCACAGGCCGACCAGGAAGCCTACGACAAGGCGCCGATCTGCGCGGCCGGGGTGACGAGCACGCACGACTGCGCGCTCCAGACCACGGCGCAGGTGGAGTACGTCGACTCCTGGAAGAACACCGGCAAGAACGCCCATGGCTACACCACCAAGGCCGACCTGGTGCCGGTCGCCGGGAAGCGGGAGTCGATCACGGTGTCCAAGTCCCGTGACCTGACCTCGGAGATCAGCGTCGGCGACACCTGGCCGGTGCTGGTGTGGCGGGACGTCATCACCCGCTACACCTTCGACGGCACGACCCACGACGCCGACAAGAACCCGCACAAGATCGTGGTCCAGTTCCTCATCGCGACGCCGGCCTGTCTGGCTGTCGCGGCGTTCTTCGGCCGGGCCTTCATCCGCCGGGTGATACCGATGCGGGTCGCGAACAACCCGGCGCGGCACCGGATCCCGGAGTGGACGCTGCTGGTGCTGTGCGCGGCGACCGTCGTCGCGGCGTCCGTGCACGCCTCGTACGTCGCCTCGGTCTTCGCGCTACTGGGTGTCACGGCCCTGATCGGGTCGGTGGCGGTGTGGCCGTTCCTGCCGTGGGTCCTGGAATCCGACCCGGGTTCAGTGCTGGGGCGCGGGCAGACGCAGCGGGCCATGCAGCGCTACAGCCCCCGCCGGCTCCCCTGATCAGGCCCCTGTGTCGGCGACCATCGCGGCGGCCTTGCGCCCGCGCCAGTCGATGATCCCGACCAGCAGCGCCGCGGCCTCGAAGCAGATCGCCACGACGCCGCCGGCCTGGAAAGCGTTCGCGAAGCCCTTGCCGTGGGACACGCGGGAGAAGAACACCGCGCCGACGCAGGCGATGCCGAGCGCGGAGCCGAGTCGCTGACCGGTCTGCATCACGCCGCCGGCCGTCCCGGCGCGGACCACCGGCACCTCGGACAGCGACAGCGCCAGGTTGGGCGCGATCACCAGGCCGGAGCCGACGCCGGCGACGAGCAGCGGCAGCGAGGCCGCGACGCCCGCGCCGCGGCCGTGCACCCAGTGCACGACCAGGATCGTCGCGCCGGTCGCGACCGTGACCAGCACGATGCCGAGGATCACCAGGGCCCGGCCGTGCTTGCCGACCAGCCGGCCGCCGAGGGTGGCGCTGACCGCCGAGCCGAGCGCGAACGGCGTGGTGGCCAGGCCCGCCTCCAGGGCGCTGTAGTCCAGTCCGTTCTGGAGGTAGAGCGTGAAGATGAAGAAGATCGTGGTGAACCCGGCGAAGTAGAGCAGGCCGAGGGTGGCGCCGCGGGTGTAGGAGCGGATGCGCAGCAGGGTCGGCGGCACCAGCGGCGTGTGGCCTTCGGCGGCGACCCGGCGCTCCCAGGCCGCGAACGCGCCGAGCAGCAGCACGCCCAGGACCACCAGCCACCACTTGCCGCGGCCGGTCCACTGCTGTTCCTGCACCAGCGGCAGCATGATCGCGACCACCGCGCCGCCGAGCAGGACCACGCCGAGCCAGTCGACGCGGCCGCGGGTGCGGGCCACGCCGGCTCCGACGCAGCCGGGGATCAGGCGCAGCGCGAGGGCGAAGGCGACGACGCCGATCGGCAGGTTGACGAAGAACACCCAGCGCCAGCCGTGCTCCTCGCCGCCGGCCGCGATCAGCAGCCCGCCGACCAGCGGGCCGACCGCGGTGGCCAGGCCGACCGTGGCGCCGAAGTAGCCGAAGGCCCGGGCCCGCGCGTCGCCGCTGAACATCTCCTGGATCAGGCCGGAGATCTGCGGCCCCAGGATGCCGGAGGCCAGACCCTGGATCAGGCGGGCGATCACCAGGAACGTGGCGTTCGCGGCGATGCCGCACAGGCCGGAGGCGACGGTGAAGGCGGCCAGGCCGACCAGGAACGCCGTGCGGCGGCCCACCATGTCGCCGAACACGCCGGCCGGGACCAGGATCAGGCCGAAGGTGAGGGCGTAGCCGGACACCACCCAGGACAGGTCGGCGGGGCTGGCGTTCAGGCCCTTCTGCATCGAGGGCAACGCGACGTTGACGATGGAGACGTCGAGCAGCGTCATGAAGCCGACGAGGAGGCAGACCGCCAGGGCCCGGTGCTTGCGGGCGTCGGAGAGGTCGGCGATGCCGGGGATGACGGAATGCGACTCGGGCTGGTCGGCGGCGGCCGTGCCGGGACCGGGGTTCTCCGAGGCGCTCATACGCGTCACGGTTACAGCGTCGAAGATCGCCCGCAAGTCGGACCGGCCACGCGGTGGAGCGGGAGGATCAGGCCGTCGGCATCCGGCGCCGGGCGCGGGAGAGTTCGGCGTCCTGCTCCCGGCTGAGCCGGCGGGCCACGCGCAGTTCGTCGCGGAGGTCGCGGCGCTGGACCTCGGTCCACGGAACGGCGTCGACGAGCCTCTGGAACTGGGCCCGCAGGGCATCGGGGCCGTCGTAGGCGTAGAAGGCGACGCCGGGGGCGCCCCGCTCGACGCCGAGGATTTCGGCGGCCTGCCGGCCGGCGTGCTCGGCCGCCGACAGGTCGGCGAGGCAGCGGACCAAGGCGTGCGCGACGTAGTGCTCGGGGCTGGCGGGTGCGACCGCGCGGATGCGCTCGGCGTAGCGGCGGGTGGCCGGGAGCGGCCGGGTGTATTCGAGCTCTGAGCGCCAGTGCGGACCGTGGAAGTGTTCGAGGTCGGTCAGCAGGGCGGTGCGGCGGCGCAGCCCGGCCAGCAGCAAGGGTCCAACCTGCGGATCGCCGGCGAGCGCCACGGCCGCGTCTTCCAGGGCCGTGTAGACATCAAGGAGTTCGCGGGCGTGGAGCGCGTATTCGGCCGGGGTCATGGAGCCCTCTCGATGCTTAGGTGAGCCTTGCCTAAGCTACCAAGGCGAGGGTGGTGGGGGAAGCGCTCGGCCGGGCCTCTGAAGAGGGGTTATTCCCGTCCGGACTCCAGGCCCTTCGCTATGGCGCCGAGGGCGTCGCCGAGCGCGACGAGCTGCTCCCGGGTCAGCGGCTCGACGAACGACTCGCGGACGTCGCGCACGTGGCTCGGGACCGCGGTCAGCAGCTTCTCCCAGCCCTCGTCGGTGAGCACGGCGAAGAAGCCGCGGCCGTCGGTCTCGCAGGGTTCGCGCCGGACCAGGCCTTCCTTCTCCATCCGGCTGATCTGGTGCGACAGGCGGCTCTTGGACAGCAGCGCGCCCTCGGCCAGCTCGGTCATCCGCAGCCGGCGCAGCGGTGCCTCGCTGAGCCGCGCCAGCACCTCGTAGTCGATCAGGGTGAGGCCGTGCCCCCGGCCGAGGCCGGCGTTGAGCCGGTCCGGCAGCAGCCGCATGACCGAGATGTACTGGCGCCACACAGCCTGCTCGGTCTCATCGAGCCATGGGGTCTCGGGATCCTCCGTGCCGTGGGCGCTCATGGTCCAAGTTTAGCGGCACTGGTTGAAGATGAAACGTTTTCGGGCCGCCGACCTGGTGGATCGGCGGCCCGGTGGGTCGGCAGGCCGGTAAGTCACCGGCCCGGTGCGGGACAGCGGTCCCGGCGTCGCGTCACGCGCCGCCGGCCGCCTCCTCCGGCTGGGGCTCGCGCGACAACTGGACGGTGGCCGACTCCGAACGCGGTTCCTGCGGCAGCAGCACGGTCGCCGCCTGCGCCTGCGGTTCCCGCGGCAGCAGCACAGTGGCCGCCTGCGACTGCGGCTGCGACTGTGCCTGTGGCTGCGGCTCCCGCGACTGCTGCGCGGCCTTCTCCAGAGCGATCTCGCCGGCCGCCTCGCGGGCGTGCGGCTTCGGACCGCCGCAAGCCGCGATCTCGACCGTGAGCAGCGCGTCCGCGTGCTTGGCGGCCTCGAACGCCTCGCCGCCGCCCCGGATCCCGAACAGCCGCTTGGACACCAGCAGGTAGACCACGGCGCCGACGTTGATCGCGAAGGTGCAGGCCGCGAAGATCCAGGACTTGTGCTCGTGGATCTTGTTCAGGCCGTCCCAGACCTCCAGCGGCAGGAAGATCGAGGTGCCGACGGCGGTGAGGTACTCGCCCCAGCGCTTGGACATCCACAGCCCGACGCCCTCGACGGTCTCCAGCAGCGCGTAGCCCGCGAGCAGCCCGGCGACGACGTGCACCGTCTTCGGCTTGTAGTCGAAGGCCTTGCGGATCCGCTCCACCACGCCGGCGTGCTCCACGTCCCAGCCGAAGTGGTTGGCCAGCGGCTTGAACGCGGTCAGGTCGGACTCGAACAGCTGCCGCACCGCGTTCTGGTTGCTGCCGAACTTCCACACCGCCCAGGCGATGAAGGCGATCACCACGCCGCGGCCGATCCGCTCCACGGCCAGGACCCGCAGGATCAGCAGGTCGCGCAGGGCCTTGCCACGCGGCACGATCGGCGCCTCGTCCGCCGGTCCGCTGCCCTTGGGCTCGCCGATCACGAAGTCGCCGCAGCGCAGGCAGCGCCACGCCCGGCCGTGGACGGTCTCCACTTGAAGTCGTGCGGCCAGATCCGGCTCGATACCGGGTCCGACCGGTGCGTAGGTCTCGTGCCCCCGCCGCGCGCAATGGCGCCTGTTCCAGTCACGCATGGTGCACAGCGTAGGGGGGAGCGCCGACGCGTAACAGCGACTCAGGTATTCTCCTGGCTGATACCGACACGATGTCGGCATTAGGGCCGTTGAACAGCGAGGAACACCCGTGACCACTGCCGATGTGACCACCGCCGCTGATGCGAAGCTCGCGCGGTTCCGCTGGGTGTCGCTGGCGGAGGGGGTTTCCTTCCTGCTGCTGCTGTGCGTCGGGATGCCGCTGAAGTACGGCGCCGACATGCCGGCCGCGACGATGGTGTTCGGCTCGCTGCACGGCATCCTGTTCCTGGCCTACCTGGCGCTGGCCTGGGACCAGAAGCAGGCGCAGGGCTGGGACGGGAAGCGGTTCGGCGTGGTGCTGCTGGCGTCGGTGCTGCCGACCGGGCCGTTCTGGCTGCACAAGTCGCTGAAGAAGTGACGGTGTAAGGCTTCTCACACGCGAACCGGGCGCGGGCGCGTCCGCGCTCAGTCGCTGACGCCCGCCACCAGCTCGTCGGCCGCCGAGTACGGGTCCAGCTCGCGCCCCACGACCCGGTCGGCCAGCGCCGACAGCCGGCGGTCGCCGTGCAGGTCGCCGATCCGGGCGCGCAGCGTGGCCAGGGCGATGCCCTCGATCTCGACCGAGGCCCGGTACCGGCGGCGCTCGGCGAGCTTGCCGTTGCCCTCCAGCCAGGCCTTGTGCTTGTCCAGCGCCTCGACGAACTCGTCGATGCCCTGGCCGGTGGCGGCGACCGTCTTCACGATCGGGGGGCGCCAGTCGCCGGGGTTGCGGGACTCGCCGAGGGCCAGCATGTGGCCGAGTTCGCGGGCGGTGGCGTCGGCGCCGTCGCGGTCGGCCTTGTTCACCACGAATACGTCGCCGATCTCCAGGATCCCGGCCTTGGCGGCCTGGATGCCGTCGCCCATGCCGGGGGCCAGCAGCACCACCGCGGTGTCGGCGGTGCCGGCGATCTCGACCTCGGACTGGCCGACGCCGACGGTCTCGATCAGCACCACGTCGCAGCCGGCCGCGTCCAGGACCCGGACCGCCTGCGGGGTGGCGGCGGACAGGCCGCCGAGGTGGCCGCGGGAGGCCATGGAGCGGATGTAGACGTCGCGGTCGGTGGCGTGCTCCTGCATCCGCACCCGGTCGCCGAGCAGCGCGCCGCCGGAGAACGGCGAGGAGGGGTCGACGGCGAGCACGCCGACCCGCTTGCCCTGTTTGCGGAACGCCGTGACCAGCGCCGAGGTGGAGGTGGACTTGCCCACCCCGGGGGATCCGGTGAGGCCGACCACGTACGCGTTGCCGGCGTACGGGGTCAGGGCCGCCATCACCGCGCGCAGCAGCGGCGAGCCGTCCTCCACGTGGGAGATCAGGCGCGCCACCGCGCGGGGGTCGCCCTTGCGCGCGCGTTCGACGAGGTCTGTCACATCGGTCACATCGGTGCTGGCCACGGCGGATGATCCTAGTTCGTCGCGCTTCAGCCGCGCTCGGGGACGGTGATGATCAGGGCGTCGCCCTGGCCGCCGCCGCCGCACAGCGCGGCCGCGCCGGTGCCGCCGCCGCGGCGCTGGAGCTCCAGGGCCAGGCTGAGCACCAGGCGGGCGCCGGACATGCCGATCGGGTGGCCCAGGGCGATGGCGCCGCCGTTGACGTTGACGATGTCGTCGGAGACCTCCAGGTCGCGGGTGGACTGCACGCCGACCGCGGCGAAGGCCTCGTTGATCTCGATCAGGTCCAGGTCGGCCACGGTCAGGCCCTGCTTGGCCAGGGCGTGCCGGATGGCGTTGGAGGGCTGGGACTGCAGCGAGGTGTCGGGGCCGGCGACGTTGCCGTGCGCGCCGATCTCGGCGATCCACTCCAGGCCCAGCTCCTCGGCCTTGGCGCGGGACATCACGACCACGGCGGCGGCGCCGTCGGAGATCTGCGAGGAGGTGCCGGCGGTGATGGTGCCGTCCTTGGTGAAGGCCGGGCGCAGGGCGGCCAGGCCGTCGACGGTGGTGTCGGGGCGGATGCCCTCGTCGGTGGTGAACAGGATCGGGTCGCCCTTGCGCTGCGGGATCGACACCGGGGTGATCTCGGCGTCGAACACGCCGTTCTTCTGGGCGGCGGCGGCGCGCTGGTGGGAGCGGGCGGCGAACTCGTCCTGCGGGGCGCGCTCGATGCCCAGGCGGGTGTTGTGCCGCTCGGTGGCCTGGCCCATGGGGATGTTCTCCCAGGGGTCGGTGAGGCCGTCGTAGGCCATGGCGTCGAGCATCTCGATCGCGCCGTACTTGAAGCCCTCGCGGGACTTGGGCAGCAGGTGCGGGGCGTTGGTCATGGACTCCTGGCCGCCGGCCACCACGATGTCGAACTCGCCGGCCCGGATCAGCTGGTCGGCCAGCGCGATGGCGTCCAGGCCGGACAGGCAGACCTTGTTGATGGTGAGCGCCGGCGTCGTGAGCGGGATGCCGGCGGCCACCGCGGCCTGCCGCGCCGGGATCTGCCCGGCGCCGGCCTGGAGCACCTGGCCCATGATCACGTACTGCACCTGCTCCGGCGCGACCCCGGCCCGCTCCAGCGCGGCCTTGATCGCGACCCCGCCGAGCTCGGCGCCGGAGAAGTTCTTGAGGGAGCCGAGCAGGCGCCCCATGGGGGTGCGCGCGCCTGCGACGATGACCGACTTGGTAGCGCTCACGACGATGCTCTCCAGTGTCTGCCGAGGGGTGAGGGGAAAAATGACTGCCACTGCTGCTGGACAGCCTAGTCACCAGTAAATTACTCGTCAGTAGCTTAGGGTGTCGCCTTCGACACAACCAACTAGGCGCGACGGCGCCGGCCCATGGAGGATGGTCCCCATGTCATCTCCCCTCACGCGCATCGACCACATCGGCATCGCCTGCCGCGATCTGGACGAGACCGTCGAGTTCTACCGCGCCACCTACGGCTTCGAGGTCTTCCACACCGAGACCAACGAGGAGCAGGGGGTCCGCGAGGCGATGCTCAAGATCAACGACACCGGCGACGGCGGCGCCAGCTACCTCCAACTCCTGGAGCCGATCCGCGAGGACTCGGCCATCGCCAAGTGGATGGCGAAGAACGGCGAAGGCGTCCACCACATAGCCTTCGGCACGGCCGACGTGGTCACCGTCACGGACGACATCGTCGGCAAGGGCATCCGCTCCCTGTACGAACAGCCGCGCCGCGGAAGCATGGGCTCGACGATCAACTTCCTGCACCCGAAGGATGCGCACGGGGTGCTGGTGGAGTTGGTGCAGGCGGCGGAGGGCGGGGACGGCGGGGAGCACGGGGAGCACTGAGCGAGTGGTGAGCGGCTGGTAAGCGGCTAGCGAGCGGCTAGTGAGCGGCTAGTGAGCGGCTAGTGAGCGGCTTCGGCACAGGTCACCCGGGTGAGGCGGATCGCGCGACTCACTCGGGTGGGCTCACTCGGGCGGCTCAGTGGTCAGCGGCGTCGGCCGCGGGAGTCGGTTTGTCCCGGGTGGCCGGTGCCGGCCTCGGTGATCCATAAGGTGCGGTGCAGGTCGTCGATCGCGTACCAGATGCGACCACCGCCGGTCACCTCGTACTGCCATTGCTCAAGGAGTCCGGAGGCCTCGGTGATGAAAACCGATGCCTTGTCTCCCTTCAAACGGTGCTGTCGCCCATCGAGGCCGCGAGGGTAGCCAGTCATCGCCACCCAGGCCCGGTCCAGGTTGTCAGGCACACACGCCAGAAGCTCTCGCCAGCCGAGCGCCGCCCGCCGATCCTTGACGCGGACAGACCACGGATGCGGCCGGGGCACTTCGTCTCCGCGCCGCATCAAGCCGGCTCCTGGGGAATCGGCCGCTCCAGCGGAAGGCTCTGCGCCGGGTCGATCGGCTCGGACAGCCTCGCCGCCAGTTCCGGATCCGACCACACCTCCGCCGTCGCGCGCCAAGCGCGGAAATCGCGGACGAAGGGCATGATCAGGCCGGTGTCGGCGGCTGCGACGAGGTCGGCCAGCAGTTCTTTGACGCACTCCGGGCGCTCCTTCGCGGGGAGCCAGTGCAGCCAGGAGATCTCCTCGGAGAGGATCTCTTCGGTCAGTTCCGGGTCGCGCCTGTTCAGGGCGGCGAACGAGCGGGCCATGAGCGACAGGGCCGATACCTCGCCGTTGTGGGCGTGCTCGTACATCAGCGCGAGGTTGGCTTCGCCGCGACGTTCCAATATCACCACTTTTGACTCCTCGAGTGCGGGCAGGACCTGCGACGGGTTGCGCAGGAAAGTGCTGTACGGAAAGGTCTCGGTCGCCATGCGGCCACGGTAGTTCTGAAGTAGTTCAGAAGTCCAGGGAGTTGTCCCTCGAAAGTGGACATTCTTCGCGGCGATTCACCCTCGCCACGCTCAGCGTCCGCTGACGCGGCCGTGCTCCCGCAGCGGGCCGACCTTCCAGCCGCGCTGCTCGCAGTGGTCCAGCAGCAGCGGGACGGCGCCGAGGGTGGAGTGCCAGGAGTTGGGCTTCGCGGTGCAGTCGGTGTCGTGGAGCAGGATCGTGCCGCCGCCGTGGAGGTCCTTGGTGACCTGCTTCAGGACGGAGGTGGAGGTGGCGCGCGCCGTCCAGTCCTCGCCCCAGCTGGTCCAGAGAGTCGGGCGGAGATTGAGGCGGCGGGCCGAGAGGTGGGCGGCGGTGGTCATGACGCCGTAGGGCGGGCGGAAGAGGCGGGGTTCCTCGCCGGTGAGGCCGGCGAGGAAGTCGCGGGCGCGGGCGAGGTCGGTGTGGGTGGCGCGGGGGCCGCGGAACAGGAGGCTGCGGTGGTGCCAGCCGTGGACGGCGATCTCGTGGCCGGCGGCGTGGAGCTCATGGACCAGGCCGGGGGCGCGTTCGGCCATGGAGCCGAGGAGGAAGAAGGTCGCGTGGACGCCGCGGGCGGCCAGGAGGTCCAGGAAGCGGGGGGTGGAGTTGGGGTCGGGGCCGTCGTCGAAAGTGAGGGCGACGTGGTCGGGGGCGCCGCGGGCGGCGAGGCCGGGCAGGACGCGGTTGCGGGCGGGGCCGAGCGTGGTGGTGGCGGGGAACGGGTGGGTCAGCAGGCTGGCGGCGGTGGTCAGGGCGGTCATTTCGAAACTCCTTGGAGGAGAAGAAGGTTGAGATTCAGCGGGCGCGAGGTGCGGGCAGGGCAGGGCAGTGGATGATTCAGACCACTGCGAATTCAGGCGAGACAGCACCGGCGGTGTGCCCGACTCCCCCGGCCTCGTTCCCCAGCCATCCCAGCTCCCGCAGCAGCGCGACGATCAGCTCGTCGGGCGCCGCGCCCTCGCCGACCATCGCCAGGCCGGCCTTGCGCTGGCGCAGGCCGCGCAGGCCGGAGGTCAGTTCCAGCAGGGCGCCGGGCAGTTCCTCGGGGGTGCGGATCCACGTCGCCAGGCCGGCCTCGTCCAGGACGGCGGCGTTGGTGCGGCCGTGGCCGACCAGGCTGCGGTAGGTCGCCACCGGCAGGCCGGATGCGAAGGCCTCCAGCGTCGAGGACGCCCCCGCGTTCTGCACCATCACGTCGCACGCGGCCATCAGCGTCGGCATGTCGCCGACCCAGCCGAACACGTGCGGCAGGCCCGCGGCGCGCAGGCGTCGGCGCAAGGTTTCGTTGCGCCCGCACACCACCACCGGTGTCACCACGCCCGAGGCGGCCAGGTCGAAGGCCGTCTCGGCGATGTCGCCGACGCCCCAGGAGCCGCCGAGCAGCAGCGCCAGCGGCTTCTCGGCGCCGGACAGCCCGAACCTGGCGCGCGCCGCCAGCCGCTCGGCCGACGAGCGCCGGACAAAGCGCTGCGACACCAGAGGCCGCGCGACCGCGACCCGACCGGCACCGGTCCGCTCCCCCATGCCAATGCCCATGCCCATACCGACGCTCGCATCCGCGCCCGCGCCCATGCCCGCGCCAACGCCAACGCCAACGCCAACGCACGCACCGGTACCCGCGCCAAAACCAGTACCGCCACCGCCACCCACCACATGCTCCACCGCCTGCCCCGCCGTCACCGCATGCGACGCCAAATACAGATCCACCCCCTCCGCGATCCACAGCGGATGCACCGAGAAGTCCGTGAACGTCACCACCACCGGCACCCGCAGCCGTCCCGACGCCCGCAGTCGCGCCAGCACCTGCGCCGCCAGCGGGTAGGTCGCCACCGCCGCGACCGCGTCGGCCGGTATCGCGGCCAGCACCGCCTGCTCGGCTCCCTTCAACAGCCGGCGCTGCACCAGGCCGGGGCGGGCGGTGCGTTCGGTGCGCGAGTAGATGCACTGATACACCTTCGGCGCGTGGGTGATGATCCGCTTGTAGGACTCGCAGACGGCGCGGCCGGCGGGCATCAGGGTGAGGAAGTCGTGCCGGTCGACGGCGAAGCCGCGCGCGGACAGGCGGTCGGCCAGGGCGGCCGCGGCGCTGTCGTGACCGGCGCCGACCGAGGCGGAGAAGATGACCACGCGGGACATGGGAGTCCTTTTCTGAGCGTCTGGAGGAGTTGTTCGGACTCCCTCAATGCTCGGCACGCGGGGCCTCCGGATCAGTAGTGCGACCTGGCGACTAGGGGGTGGGGCCAGCACCACCCCCGCGGTGAGGCGCACCTCATGGACCCGCCTCGACCAGCGCGAATACCGTGGAGGCGTGCCCACGAAACGAGAACTGCGCAGAGCCCGGTGGTCCGAGGCCGGCTGGGAGCTCATGTTCCTGGTCACCGGACTGCCGCTGTGGGCCGGCGCGATGGTGGTGCTCAGCGTCTGGACGCAGCCGGTCCGGCAGGTCGTCCACACGGCGGCGCCCTCCTCGGCGATCCGGTTCCTCGTGTCCCTGCTGGTCATGCTGCTGGTGCTGATGGCCGCCGCGCCGATGCTGACCGGCTGGCAGCGGCGCCGGTTCCGGGCGTTCCGGGGCCTGGAGATCCACGAGGTCGAGACGCCGCCGCTGCACCGCGGCCAGGTCCGCGCGGCGCTGCGGTCCGAGGCGCTGTGGCGCCAGACGCTCTACCACCTCGTCGCCGGACCGCTGATCGGCGGGGTGATCGTGCTGGGGCTCTGGCTGGCCGGCGTGACGGCGTTCGTCAGCCTCCAGGTCGTCGAGCGCGTTCTGGGCACCCGCCCGTTCAACGGCGGCGCCTCCCCGGCCCTGTCCAAGGAGAAGTTCTTGGCGCAGATCGTGCTCCTGCTCGTCGTGGGCTTCGGCGCCCGCCTGATCCCCCGCCTGGTCGGCCGGCTCGCGCGCGCCGACGAGCTCGCCGCCCGCCGGCTGCTCGGCCCCAACGAGACGATCGTCCTGGCGCGCCGCGTGCAGACGCTGTCGGACTCCCGCGCCGCCGCGGTGCAGGCCGCCGACGGCGAGCGCCGCCGCATCGAGCGCGATCTGCACGACGGGGCGCAGCAGCGTCTGATGTCCCTGGCGGTGCATCTGGGTATCGCCCGCAAGACGCTGAAGGACGTGCCGCCGGACGCCATGGCCGTCATCGTGGACGCCCACGAGCAGGTCCGGCAGGCGATGGCGGAGATCCGCAACCTGGTGCGGGGCCTGCATCCGGCGGTCCTGGACGACCGCGGCCTGGACGCCGCGCTGTCCGGGGTGGCGGCGCGGTCGGCGGTCCCGGTGCGGCTGAGCGTCGGGCCGACCGGCGCGCTGAGCGCGTCGGTGGAGACCGTGGCCTACTTCGTCGTCTCGGAGGCGCTGGCCAACGTGGTCAAGCACTCGCGGGCGTCGCAGGCCGCGGTGGACGTCAGCCGCGAGTCGGACCGGCTCCTGGTCCGGGTCTCGGACGACGGGGTCGGCGGCGCGAACGCGGCCGGCGGCAGCGGGCTGACCGGCCTGGCGCACCGGGTCGCTTCGGTGGACGGCCGGCTGCGGCTAACATCACCCTCCGGCGGCCCGACCGTGCTGACCGCCGAGCTGCCTTGCGGGGTGTGAGGCGCGGGGCGCGGCGGCCGTGAGCCGCCCGCGACGCCAAGGGGGAACCATGCGCGTGGTGATCGCGGACGACTCGGTCCTGATCCGGGCCGGAGTGGTCCGGGTGCTGGAGCTCGCCGGGCACGATGTCGTGGGCGAGACCGGGGACGGGACCACGCTGCTGACCGCCGTCGACGAGCACCGCCCGGACGCGGTGGTGGTCGACGTCCGGATGCCGCCGACGTTCAAGGACGAGGGCATCACCGCCGCCGTGGAGATCCGCCGCCGCTGGCCGGACACCGCGGTCCTGGTGCTGTCGCAGTTCGTGGAGGAGCGCTACGCCACCGACCTGCTGGCCCACGACACCGCCCGGATCGGTTATCTGCTCAAGGACCGCGTGGCCGACATCGACTCCTTCATCGAGGCGCTGGAGCGGGTCGCGGCCGGCGGCACCGCGCTGGACCCGGAGGTGGTGGCCCAGCTGCTGGTGCGCCGTCCCGCCGACCCGCTGGACCGCCTCACCCCGCGCGAGCACGACGTGCTGGCGCAGATGGCCGAGGGCCGGGCCAACGCGGCGATCGCGGCGCGGCTGCTGGTCAGCGAGAGCGCGGTCGGGAAGCACATCAACAACATCTTCATGAAGCTGGACCTTCAATCGGACGACGTCGGCCACCGTCGGGTCCTGGCCGTATTGCGATACCTGGCGGCGTGAGGGCCGGGTCCGCTACTAGCCTCCGCACATGGATCTTCAAGCTGTCGCCGCGACCGGGTGGGGCTACGTAGAACACAGCTATATAGGTGAATGGGAACTTCGCGCCGCCGGCGGTCACACCTCGCGCGCCAACTGCGCACTCCCTATAGGGGATTCCGGGATGACGCTCCCTGAGTCCCTGAACGCCGTCCGGCATTGGTTCGAAGAACGAGGACTGCCCGGCCGGGTCCAGACCGTCGAGGGCAGTTCCCTGGATCAGGCGATCGCCGCACTCGGCTATAGGGAAACCGAAGGCGCGGCTCTCCGTAGGAGCGCGCCTCTGCGTCCGGCACTGGAGATCCTGCGCGCCAGCGCGAATGATGCGCGCATAGCGGAGCTCACTAAAGAACTCCCCGCGGACTACTTCACCGTGTATCGGCGCGGCCTCGGCATCCCGGAGTTCCAGACCATCCTGACGACCGGCGATGCCGAGATCGCCTTCGCGGTTGTTCGCGGCGACAACGGCGAGGCCCTCTCCGTTGGTCGCGTCGCCATTGACAAGGCGACCGGGCATGCCGGGATCGCGGCTCTGGCCACCTCCGAACACGCCCGGCGGCGCGGACTTGCCCGGATCGTTTTGCGTGACCTCCTAGCGTTCTCGGCGGAGCACGGTGCGGAGAACACCTATTTGGAAGTAGAGGAGCAGAACGTCCCCGCACTCGCTCTCTACGATTCCCTCGGCTTCACCACCGCGCACCGCTATCACACCCGTCTTCTCTGATCCCGTTCTCCGCAGCCGCGACTTCCGGAGCTGCGAGTTCCGATGTCGTCGGGCGGCCTGTCAAGGTGCTGCAACGTGATAGGCGGCCGGTGGAATCTGTGACAAGGCCCACCTAGCCAGGGTGTGCCCGGAGCGGGATAGTTACCAGTGAGTAGCTCCCGCTCCCTCACTCCCAGGGCCGGCAGCCGTACTGCCCTCACAGACGGCAAGCCAAGGCCCTCGACACCGCCGACCCTTGGAGGCCGACGATGCAGCACGAGACAGCGATGCCTTTTGAAACGGTGCAGATCCTCGCGGCGATCCAGGCCGGGGACACCCCGGCCGCGGACTTCGCGCACCTGAAGCTCCCGTCCTCCTACCGCGCGGTCACCGTGCACGCCGACGAGGCGGAGATGTTCGCCGGCCTGGCCGGCCGGGACAAGGACCCCCGGCGCTCGCTCCACGTGGAGGACGTGGCGACGCCGGAGCTGGGTCCGGGCGAGGCGATCGTCGCGGTGATGGCCAGCGCCATCAACTACAACTCGGTCTGGACCTCGATCTTCGAGCCGGTCAGCACCTTCGGCTTCCTGAAGCGCTACGGCAAGGTCTCCGAGCTCACCCGCCGCCACGACCTGCCCTACCACGTGATCGGCTCGGATCTGGCCGGCGTGGTGCTGCGCACCGGCCCGGGCGTCAACAAGTGGAAGCCCGGCGACGAGGTGGTCGCGCACTGCCTGAGCGTCGAGCTGGAGGACGCCGAGGGCCACGACGACACCATGCTGGACCCGCAGCAGCGGATCTGGGGCTTCGAGACCAACTTCGGCGGCCTGGCGCACCTGGCGCTGGTGAAGGCCAACCAGCTGATGCCCAAGCCGGCGCACCTCACCTGGGAGGAGGCCGCCTCCCCGGGCCTGGTCAACTCCACCGCCTACCGGCAGCTGGTCTCCAAGAACGGCGCCGCGATGAAGCAGGGCGACGTGGTGCTGATCTGGGGCGCCTCCGGCGGCCTGGGCAGCTACGCGACGCAGATGGCGCTGAACGGCGGCGCGATCCCGATCTGCGTGGTGTCCTCCCCGGACAAGGCGGAGATCTGCCGCGCCATGGGCGCCGAGCTCATCATCGACCGCGCCGCCGAGGGCTACCGCTTCTGGAAGACCGAGGACGAGCAGGACCCCAGGGAGTGGCAGCGCTTCGGCGCCAGGATCCGCGAACTGACCGGCGGCGAGGACCCCGACATCGTCTTCGAGCACCCGGGCCGGGAGACCTTCGGCGCCAGCGTCTACGTCGCCAAGCGCGGCGGCCGGATTGTGACATGCGCCTCCACCTCCGGCTTCATGCACAGCTACGACAACCGCTATCTGTGGATGAACCTGAAGCGGATCATCGGCTCGCACTTCGCCAACTACCGCGAGGCCTGGGAGGCCAACCGCCTGATCGACAAGGGCATGATTCATCCCACATTGTCGCGCTCCTACCGGCTGGAGGAGACCGGCCAGGCCGCCCACGACGTCCACCGGAACCTGCACCAGGGCAAGGTCGGCGTGCTGTGCCTGGCCCCGGAGGAGGGCCTCGGGGTGCGTGACGCCGCCAAGCGCGAGCGGTTGCTCCCGGCGATCAACCGGTTCCGGAACGTGTGATCCCGGTCACGCCGCGCGGGCCGGGCCGCGGGCCCGCCCCGCGCTCCGCAAGGCACTGATTCGGGGGGCCGTCCGACTTGAGCGGGCGGGGCTCCCCGGCCTGGTACGATCCGAACCCGTAACTCATTCCCCGGCCCGACTAGGTGTCATCCGGCCGGAAATCTGACACGATTCACTGTCATGGGACCAGGGCGGCTCGACGAACGCAGCACGGATCGCTACGGCGATCGTGCCGGCGATCGCGGATCCCACGCCAGGCGCGGGGGGTCCGGCAGCGGCGCGCCATCGGGCGGCTACCCTCCGCGGTCCCGGTCGCCGTATCCCGGCGAATCCTGGGAGGACGAGCCCGACCCCGGTTACGACCGGCACGACGTCGAGGCCACCTTCGCCGAGATGGAGAAGGAGCTCGAGAAGCTCCGCGGCGCCCGCGACGAGGCCGTCACCGACACCGAGGATCTGCGGTACCAGATCGAGGTCCTGCGCTCCAAGCTGCACGAACAGCGCCGGCTGGCCGCCCAGCCGCGGTTCGACAACATCTCGGTGCAGGTGGAGCAGATGCTCCGCAACGCCCAGTTGCAGGCCGACCAGGTGCGCGCCGCCGCCGAGCGGGAGCTGCGCGAGTCCCGGGCCAAGACCGCCCGGCTGCTGGAGGAGGCCGCGCACCGCTCGGCCGAGCTCGAAGCCGAGTGGCACACCGAGGTCGGCAACCGCCGCCAGTCCCTGGACCGGGAGCTGACCGAGAAGCGGCAGCAGGCCGAGGCCCAGGTCAACGAGATGGCGGTGTGGGCCGAGAAGGTGCGCTCGGACACCGAGGCGCACCGCGGCCGGATCATCGAGGCGGCCCGCGCCGAGGTCGAGGCCGGCCGCGACCGGATAGCGATGGAGACCGCCCAGGCCATCGAGCACGTCCGCATGGAGACCGAGAACATGCGGACCGCGGCGCGCGCCGAGGCCGAGAAGACCCGGGGCGCGGCCAACAACGAGGCCGAGCGGGTCCTGACCGCCGCGGGCAGCCACGCGCACCAGGCGCAGGAGCACGCCGCGCAGATCCGGTCCACCGCCAAGGCGGAGGCCGAGACCACGGTCAACGCCGCGCGCGCCGAGGCCTCGCGGATCCTGATGGAGTCCGGCGCGCAGGCCGAGCGGACCCGGGCCGAGACCAGCGCCGAGGCGATGCGGGTGCGGGGCGAGGCCGACGCGGCCGCCCAGCAGGCCCGGGCCGAGGCGGCGAACGACGCGGCCCGGATGCGCCAGGAGGCGCGGCTGGAGGCCGACCAGGTCACCGGGAACGCCGGCCGGATCCTGGCCGAGGCCGAGGAGCAGGCCGCGCAGCGCCTGGAGCAGGTGGCCCGGACCGTCGAGGAGCTGCTGGCCAAGGGCCACTCGGACGCCGACACCACCCGGCGGGCCGCCGAGGAGGACGTGGCGCCGCTGCGCGGCCAGGTCGAGGCGCTGCACGCGCAGGCCGGGGAGTTGCACGCCGCGGCCCAGCAGGCGCACGAGGACGCGCACACGGCCGCGGAGCAGCTGCGGGTGGACACCGAGGCCGGTGTCGAGGCGATGCAGAACGCCGCGCGCGAGGAGATCGGGCGGCTGCGCGAGAAGGCGCAGGCCCGGATCGACGAGCTGCAGGCGGTCACCGAGGCCGAGACCGCGCAGGCGCGGGCGGACGCCGAGACCTACGCGGTGAACGTGCACGCCGAGGCCGACGCCTACTCGCAGCACACCCGCGGCGAGGCGGAGTCCTACGCGCAGAACCTGCACACCGAGGCGGACGCCTACGCCCTGGGCCTCCAGACCGAGGCGGACGCCTACTCGCAGACCACCCGCAACGACGCCGACGCCTATTCGCAGGGCACGCGCGGCGAAGCGGACAAGTACTCCCAGAACGTCCACGGCGAGGCCGACAAGTACTCGCAGGGTGTGCGCACCGAGGCCGACGGCTACGCGCAGAACCTGCACGCCGAGGCCGACGCCTACGCGCAGCACACGGTCCGCGAGGCCGACACCTACGCGGCCAACACCCGCACCGACGCCGACGGCTACTCCGAGACCACCCGGGCCAGCGCCCGCGCCGAGGCCGACAAGCTGCGCGCGGACAGCGACGAGTACTCGCGCTCGATGCGGCGGGACGCCGATTCCTACGCCACCCAGACCCGCGCCGAGACCGACGCCGAGGCCGGCAAGGTCCGGGCGGACGCCGACACGTACTCGCAGCAGACCCGGCAGGGCGCCGACAAGTACTCGGCGCAGTCCCGGGCCGACGCCGAGGTGTACTCCAACAGCGCGCGGGCCGAGGCGGACACCTACGTCATCAAGGCGAAGGCGGACGCCGAGCGCGCCGCCGAGACCACCCGGTCCGACGCCGAGCGGCACGCCAACGGCCTGCGCGCCGAGGCCGAGGTGTACGCGGCCAAGACCAAGGCCGACTCCGAGCGGCTGGCCGAGAAGGCGCGGGCGGACGCCGAGCGGCAGGCCGCGGCCGTCCGCACCGCCGCCGACGACTACGCGACCGCCACCCGGGCCGAGGTGGAGGCGTACGCGGCACAGGCCAAGGCCGACGCCGACCGGGCCGGCCAGGTCACCAGGGCCGAGGCCGACTCCTACGGCGCGCAGACCCGGCAGGCCGCCGAGGACGCCGGCGCCGAGGCGATCGCCGCGGCCGAGCGCGAGGCCCGGCGGATCGGCGAGGAGGGCGAGCGCTATGCCGCCGCCGTGCGCGCCGAGGTCGCCGGGATCGTGGACGAGGCGCAGGCCGCCGCCGACCGGCAGCTCGCCGACGCCGAGCGGATCCGCGGCGAGGCCGAGACCGCCGCGGCGATGCTCGGGGTGGAGGCCGCCGAGGAGTCGGCGACCGTGCGCTCCGAAGCCCGCCGGGACGCCTCGGCGATGCGGGCCGAGGCCGAGGCCGCGCTGGCCGAGGCCCGGACCAAGAGCGAGACGATGGTCACAGCGGCCAAGTCCGAGTCCGAGCGGATCCACCACGAGTCGGCGGCCACGGCCGAGGCGGCCCGGCTGGACGCCGACCGGATCCGGGCCGAGGCCCGCGAGGAGGCCGGCCGCAAGCTGGAGACCGCCGGCCGGGACGCGGACAAGCTGGTGGCGGTGGCCCGGCAGGAGGCCGCGAAGCTGCGCGCCACCTCCGAGGCCGAGGCCGACCGGTTGATGGCGGGCGCCCGCGAGGAGTCGCAGCGGCTCACCACCACCGCGCAGAACGACGCCGAGCGCGCCACCACGGCGGCCCGCGCGGATGTGGACCGGATAAGGCGGACCGCCGACGGCGTGCTGGAAGCCGCCGACGCCAAGGCGCTGGAGACCCGGGAGCGGGCCAACTCCGAGGCCGAGAGCACGGTCGCGAGCGGGCGCAAGCAGGCCGCCGAAACCGTGGCCGAGGCCCGGGAACTGGCCGAGCAGCTGGTGGCCAAGGCCAAGGAGGAGACCGACCGGATGCGCGCCGACGCCAAGCGCGAGGTCGAGGAGATCGAAGTGCGCAAGCAGGAGATCAAGGCGGAGATGGCGCGCGTGCACGGCGTGCTCGACGCGCTGGCCACGTCGGTGTCGGTACCGGTCGGACCGCCGTCCGAGGACTGATGGAGGTTCCGGCCCGGTTGCCCGTCCCCAACCCGCCGCGAAGGCTCGCGGTGCTGGTGGTGCGTGTGCACGGCCCGTAAAGTCATGATCAACTCGCGCCACTCGATAGGGCGGAGTTCCTCCGATCCCCGGCTTCGATTCGGCCACAGCCGGTCGAACCACAGCCGGATTCGTGCCAGGATTCCCCTACACCCTCACCGGCTTCCGGTACACCTTCACCGCCACTTGTAGATTGTTCACTCACCCCCCGGCCCCTGCGGGCCAGTGAATCGCGACAGGGATCTCATGAGCGACATGCATTCGCCGCACGGCTTCGAGCAGGTGCGACGCGGGTACGACCCGGTTCAGGTCAACGACCGAATCACCAAGCTGATCGCCGAGCGCGACGCGGCACATTCGCGCTCGGGATCCCTGGAGAAGCGCATCGAGGAACTCCACCTGGAGAACCAGACGGTGCAGGCGCAGCTCGCCGACAGCGAGCCGAGCTACGCGGGTCTGGGTGCGCGGGTGGAGAAGATCCTGCGCCTGGCCGAGGAGGAGGCCAAGGACCTGCGCGAAGAGGCCCGCCGGGCCGCCGACGCGCACCGGGAGCTGGCCGACCAGGCCGCGATGAAGGTCCGTACCGACGCCGAGCAGTACGCCAAGGACCGCAAGGCCAAGGCGGACGAGGAGGCGCTGCGGATCGTCGAGAAGGCCAAGGACGACGCCAACCAGGTCCGCGCCACCGCCGCCAAGGACGCGGCGACCAAGCGCGAAGAGGCCGAGGCGCTGTTCGAGGAGACCCGGGCCAAGGCCGCGGCGGCCGCCACCGACTTCGAGACCAAGCTGGCCAAGCGCCGCGAGCAGTCCGAGCGCGACCTGGCCGCGCGCCAGGCCAAGGCCGAGAAGCGGCTGGCCGAGATCGAGAACCGGGCCGAGCAGCTGCGCCTGGAGGCCGAGAAGATGCGCACCGACGCCGAGCGCCGCGCCCGCTCGACGATCGAGACCGCGCAGCGCCAGGCCGACGACATCATCGCCGACGCGCGCAGCAAGACCGACCGGATCCGCAGCGAGGCCGAGCGCGAGCTGGCGGCGCTCACCCACCGTCGCGACAGCATCAACGCGCAGCTGCACAACGTGCGCGAGATGCTGGCCACGCTGACCGGCGGCGCGGTGAACATGAACGCGCTGGCGGCGCTGGACCAGGCCGAGGACGAGCTGGAGAAGGAAGACGAGGCGTCGATCCCGGCCCAGCGGTAACGCCGCGGACGCGGCCACTGCCACTGGCGGCCCCGGCGCCAGGTGTCACTGCGAACGCCCCGTTCCCTTCGTCGCGAAGGGAACGGGGCGTTCGGCGTGTTCGGCCGACACCGGCCGGACGGTCAGGTCACGAGTCCTGGTTCGAGGGCAGGTTCGGCGGCATCGAGTGGTTGTCGGCGCTGCCGATCTTCCGGCCGCTCGCGTCGTACAGGTCGAAGTCGATGTCGGGGACGGTGCCGGCCGCCACCGGCAGGACGTAGATGCTCCGGTCGACGCCGGGGGCCGGCACCGTGGTGACGGTGACCGGGGCCGCGACGCCCTGGAGATGCGCGACGATCTTGGCGACCCGCGCCCGGGCGGTGCCGACCACCAGGAATCCGGAGCCGCCCGGCACCCCCTGTGTCAGATCACTGACAAAGGTGGTGTCCGGCCGGCTGCCTTCGCAGTACAGCCCGGTACGGTTGGCGGCGCTGTCGGCGGTGACGTGGCCACCATCCGTGATCATCACGTTCAGGCACCGCGAGTTCTCGGTCAGTGCGTTGTCGCCGCGGCCGGGGACGGCCGAGACGGTCCAGTGCTTGCCGCCGAGGTCCCCCTCGAACAGCAGCTTCGGCGCGGTCGGCAGGGGACCGACCGGATAGTTCTGAGCCGTCGACGGCGTGATCGGCGGTTTGGTCGACGGCGTGGTCGACGGCTCGATCGACGGCGTGGTCGACGATTTGGCGGACGGTTCGGTCGACGGCGCCGCCGCCGAGGACACCGTCGCCACCACCGGCTTCACCGCCCCGCCCGACGCCGCCGGCGCTCCGCCGGGCCCGGAGGCGAACGCCAACGCGGCCACCGGCACCGCCGCCACGACCGCCAGCGCACCGCCGGCCACACCGCTCCGCCGCGCCCGCACCCGGCGGGTGCCGGCCGCGACGATGGCGTCGGTCGGCGGCAGAGCAGTCCCGGCCGTCCCAGCCGTCGCAGCCGTCATCGGTTCCAACAGTTCGCGCAGCGCGGAGCCGTCGAATTCCTCGTCCATGGTCACCTCATTCGGAAGAGAAGTCATTTCGCCGCCAGGGCGACCGTGTGCGTCCGCAGCTTGGCCAACGCCTTCGCGGCCTGGCTTTTCACGGTCCCGACCGAACACCCGAGAATCGCCGCGGTCTGCGCTTCGCTGTAGTCCTCCCAGTAGCGCAGCACCACCACCTCCCGCTGCCGTTTCGGCAGCGCGGCCAACGCCGCCCACAGCAACGCGCGCTGTTCCAGGTGCGCCGTGGGGTCCTCGCTCCCGCGGTCCGGCGGGGCGTCGGTCAGGTCCTCGTCGACCCGCCGCTTGCGGAAGCGGTTCTTGTTCTGGTTGATCAGGATCCGCATGGTGTAGGCGTCCATGTCGTGCGCGGCCCGCACCCGGGACCACGAGCTGAACACCCGCACCAGGGCTGCCTGGGCCAGATCCTCGGCATGTCCGCGATCACCGGTCAGCAGCACCGCGGCGTGCACCAGCCGCGTCCACCGGCCCGCCACGAACTGCCGGAACTCGGCCTCGTCCTCAGCCTTCATCGGCACCTCCTTCGCTCATGCAGACCCGCGCTCGGAAGGATTGAGTTGCCCGGCGGGCGCGATCGGCCGTCGGCCCCACAGACACCCACCTCAACTAGACTCGCCCCCATGACCGCCGACCAGGCCAGCACCGACCCCGCCCGCCACGAGCAGGCGGCCAAGCCGGCGCTCACTCGGACGCCGCCGTTCGCCATAGGGCTGGTGGGCGGCTTCGGGGTGCTGGCGGCGTACTATCTGGGCCGCACGCTGACCAACGTCATCGACATCATCGTCCTGGTGACCATGGCCCTGGTACTGGCGGCGGGCCTGAATCCGTTCGTGGAGATGCTGATCGCGCGCGGCTTCCCGCGCCGGTGGGCGGTGACGGTCGTGGCCCTGGCCGCGCTGGCGTTGTTCGCCGGCTTCATCATCGTGATCGCCAAGCCGCTGACCGAGCAGACCGCGTCGCTGGTCCACAACGGCGTTCCCGACGGCCTGCGCAAGTTGCAGGAGAACTCGACGATCCAGCGCTGGGACAAGAAGTACCACCTGATCGACAAGGCCCAGAAGTGGTTCGCCGACGCCGACACCACCAAGACCCTGGCCGGCGGCGCCTTCGGCTTCGGCAAGGCGGTGCTCACCAGCGTCTTCAAGGCCTTCACCATCCTGATGATGACCCTGTACTTCCTGGGCTCGCTGCCGAACCTGGTCTCCGGCGGCCTGAAGCTGGTGCCGCGCTCGCGGCGGGAGCGCGCGGCGGACCTGACCGAGCGGGTGCTGAACCGGGTCGGCGGCTACGTCTCCGGCGCCCTGGTGGTGTCCACCTGCGCCACCATCGCCAGCTGGATCGCGATGGCGATCATGAAGATCAACTTCGCGCTGCCGCTGGCGCTGCTGGTCGGCCTGACCGACCTGATCCCGATCATCGGGGCCACCTTCGGCGCGTTCGTGGCCTGCACGGTGATCCTGCTGCTGGACAGCCCGTTCAAGGCCCTCGCGGCCCTGATCTTCTTCGTGCTGTACCAGCAGCTGGAGAACTACCTGGTGTATCCGCGCGTGATGAGCCGCACCGTGGACCTGCCGCCGGCGGTGGCGGTGATAGCGGCGCTGGCCGGCTACGCGCTGCTCGGCGTGAGCGGCGCGCTGTTGTTCATCCCGCTCACGGCCGGCCTGATGGTGATCGTGCGCCAGGTCGTCATGCCGGCGCAGGACCGCGATCCCGACGCCGAGCCGCCGCCACCGACGGCGACGCCCGCACCACCACCACCCGCGCCACTCTCCACGCCGCTTCCTACGCCGGAAGCCGGTACTCCCGTCCAGCCCGATCCCGCGTAAGGTTCCGGGTCTCGACCAGATACCGGCGCAGCGCCACGTAGTCGTCGAAGACGCTCATCAACGCCGCGTTGACCTCCGGCTCGGAGTACGTGCGCCCGGGCTCGAAGGCCCGGGTGGCGATATGTTTCAGCAGCCGCTCGCGCAAGTCCTGGCTGCGCCCGCGCATCGTCGGCATCTGCACCAGGCGGCCATGGCTGTAGAGCTGGGCGATCTGCGGGTCGTCGCTGCCCGAACCGCGGTCGGCGGGCTGACGGAATCGGGTTTCCTTCGGAGTGTCCATACTCCGATCCTCGCCGGGGCTCCCGCCCCGGCCAACCGAATTACTCCGTGAAGGTCTCGTACTCGCCGTCCCACGTCGTCGGCAGCGGATACGCCCGCGGGTTCACCCGCTTGACGATCTCGTTGTGGGCGCGCTGCACGTACTTCTCCCCCACCCACAGGTGCTTGGCCCCGTCGACCCCGATCACCTCGGCCTGCGGAATCCGCGCGAACCGCTCGCGCGCCTCCTCCGGCCGCAGGTAGTCGTCGAACTCGGGCACCAGCACCAGCACCGGCTTCCCGGTGGCCGCCCAGCGGTCCAGATCCTCGGGAGCCGAGTAGCGCAACGGCGGCGAGAGCAGGATCAGGCCCTCGATCGAGGGATCGGCCCCGTGCATCAGCGCCAGGTCGGTCCCGAACGACCAGCCGACCAGCCACCGGTTCGGCAGATCCTCGAACTCTGCGAACTCGATCGCCGCCTGGACGTCGAACCGCTCCCCCACGGCGTTGTCGAACGCGCCCTGGCTCCGCCCGGCCGGCGACTCGGTGCCCCGGGTGTTGAAGCGCAGCACCGCCAGGTCCGCCAGCGCCGGCAGGCGCCACGCGGCCTTGCGGTAGACGTGGCTGTCCATGAACCCGCCGTGCGTGGGCAGCGGGTGCAGCGTGACCAGCGTCCCGGCCGGCGTCCGTCCGTCCGGGGGCAGCGCCAGCTCGCCGACCAGATCCAGGCCGTCGGCGGTGGTCAGCGTCACCGGACGCCGCCGCGCCGGCAGGATCGTCGAAGCTCGAATCTCGGTGCTCATCGCCCTCCACGGTACCTCGCCGCGATCACCTCGGAGCACTGCCGCTCCGCCACCCCCTACTTCGGTATGGGGCCCGCTGAAAACCTGAGACGGAGGACGCACCGGCGCCGATCCCGGTACCGTCTCCCCATGATCGAAGCGATAGGGCTCACCAAGCAGTACGGCGACAAGAAAGCCGTGGACGGCTTGACTTTCACCGTACGCCCGGGGATGGTGACCGGCTTCCTCGGCCCGAACGGCGCCGGCAAGTCCACCACGATGCGGATGATCCTGGGGCTGGACGCCCCGACCTCCGGCACCGTCACCGTGAACGGCCGCCCGTACGTCAAAGCCGTGGCGCCGATGCGCGAAGTGGGAGCGCTGCTGGACGCCAAGGCCATCCACGGGGGACGCACCGCCTACAATCACCTGCTCGCGCTCGCGCAGTCCAACCGCCTCCCGGCCCGGCGGGTCGGCGAGGTGCTGGAGCTGACCGGCCTGACCCAGGTCGCCAAGAAGCGCTCCGGCGGCTTCTCCCTGGGCATGGGCCAGCGCCTGGGCATCGCCGCCGCGCTGCTCGGCGATCCCAGGGTCCTGATGTTCGACGAGCCGGTGAACGGCCTGGACCCGGACGGCATCCGCTGGATCCGCGAGTTCATGCGCCGACTGGCCGGCGAGGGGCGCACGGTGTTCGTCTCCAGCCACCTGATGTCGGAGATGGAGCACACCGCCGACCACCTGATCGTCATCGGCCGGGGCCGGCTCCAGGCCGACTGCTCGGTCAAGGACTTCATCGCGCGCAACTCCGAGCAGACCGTGACGGTCCGCACCCCGGAGACCATGAAGCTGCTCCAGCTGCTGGCCGGCAAGGGCGCCCGCGTCTCCAACGACGAGACCGGGCTGATCACGGTGCGCGGCGCCACGCCGCAGCAGATCGGCGACCTCGCCTTCGACCACCAGATCCGCGTGCACGAGCTGGCCCCGCACCAGGGCTCCCTGGAAGAGGCGTTCATGGAGATGACGCGCGACCAGGTCGAGTACCGGGCCGTCGCCGTCGGCGCCGGCCCGAACGGACCGGGTGGCCCGGGCGGCCCCGTCCCACCGCAGAACCCTTACGCCCCCGGCCAGATGATCGGAGCCCGCTGAGATGAGCACGCCCACGCCCACCGGGCAGCCCACCCCCGGCTTCGTTCCGCCGTCCGGCCAGCCGGGCAGCCAGCCAAACAGCCAGCAGAGCAGCCAGCAGGGGCCGCCGAACCACGGTTACGCCGCGCCGGCGGGCCAGGTCCCGCAGCAGCCCCGGACGCCTGTACCGCAGTCCGCGCAGACCCCGGGATACGGACCGCCGGCCGACTACTCGTCGGCACCGCCGCAGGGCTTTCCCGCGCCGCAGCCCGGCTCCGCCGTGCCCGCCGCCGGCTACCCGGCCCCGGCCCCGGCGCCCGCTCCCCCGAACCCGTACGCCGGCCCACCGGCGCAGCCACAGCCGCAGCCGTACGGCTTCCCGGCACCGCAGCCGGGCTTCCCGGCACCCCAGCCCGGGCCCGGATTCCCGGCCCCGAACCAGGGCTTCGGGCCGCCGAGCCCGGTCCCGAGCCAGAACCCGCACCAGAACCCGCACCAGAACCTCGGTCCCAACCCGTTCCCGAACGCCAAGGCCAGTTTCGGCGCCGCGCTCCACTCCGAGTGGACCAAGATCCGCAGCGTCCGCTCCACCTTCTGGACGCTGCTGGTCACCATGGCCATCACCATCGGCCTCGGCGCGCTGTTCGCCTTCGGCGCGGTGCAGCACATCAGCCCCGGCGACCGCGTCGACGGCGACTGGCCCGCGCACGCCATGTCCGGCCTGTTCCTCGGCCAGCTGGTGATCGTGGTCTTCGGCGCCATGGCGATCACCGCCGAGTACAGCACCGGCATGATCCGCACCTCGCTGACCAGCCAGCCCCGCCGGGCCACGCTGTTCTGGGCCAAGACCCTGATCGTGACGCTGGTGTCGCTGGCCGTCGGGCTGATCTGCTCGTTCAGCTCGTTCGTGATCGCCTCGGCGATCTACTCCGGCCACGACATCCACATGAGCCTGTCCGACGGCGACACCCTGCGCGCGGTCTACGGCGGCGGCCTGTACCTGGCGGTCAGCGCGCTGCTCGCGTTCGGGCTCGGCGCGGTCCTGCGGCACACCGCCGGCGCCATCACCACGGCCGTCGGGCTGCTGTTCGTGCTGTGGATCCTGGTCGCGTTCCTGCCCAGCAGCTGGCGCACCGACATCGCGAAGTGGGTGCCGTTCAACGCCGGGATGCAGATCATCACCACCCAGCCGACCGACGACATGCTGGCCCCGTGGACCGGATTCGCGGTCTTCGCCGGCTATGCCGTGGCGGCGATCGTCCTGGGCGCGATCGTGATGCGCAACAAGGACGCCTGATCGGGCCTTTTCAGTAAGCTGGGACGGGGCCGGGACGCCGGCTCCGTCTCACGCTGTCGACTGGGGGCTGCCGTGATCGAAGTGCACGACTTGTCCAAACGTTATGGGGACAAGACCGCCGTCGACCATTTGACGTTCGCGGTCCAGCCCGGCCGGATCACCGGGTTCCTCGGGCCCAACGGGGCCGGCAAATCCACCACGATGCGCCTGATCCTGGGTCTGGACCGGCCGAACTCGGGCACCGCGACCATCGGCGGCGTCCCCTACCCGGCGCTGCGCGAGCCGCTGCGGAAGGTCGGCGCGCTGCTGGAGGCGCGGGCCGTCCACACCGGCCGCTCGGCCTACAACCACCTGTGGTGCCTGGCGCAGAGCCAGGGACTGCCGCGCCGCCGCGTCGACGAGGTGCTGGCCCTGGTCGGCCTGACCGAGGTGGCCCGCAAGCGGGCCGGCGGCTTCTCGCTGGGCATGGGCCAGCGGCTGGGCATCGCCGCCGCGCTGCTCGGCGATCCGCAGGTGCTGATCCTGGACGAGCCGGTGAACGGCCTGGACCCGGAGGGCGTCCTGTGGATCAGGAACCTGATGAAGTCGCTGGCCGGCGCGGGCAAGACCATCTTCGTCTCCAGCCACCTGATGAGCGAGATGGCGCAGACCGCCGACCACCTGATCGTGATCGGCCGCGGCACCCTGATCGCCGACGAGTCGGTGGACGCCTTCATCGCGCGCTCCTCCGACCAGTCGGTCCTGGTCCGCACGCCGCAGCCGGCACAGCTGGTCAAGGAGCTGGAGCGCCCGAACGGGTCCGACACCGGCGCGGTCACCGTGGTGACGAAGGACGACGGCGCGCTCGTCGTGCGGGGCATGACGGCCGCGGAGATCGGCGAGAAGGCCTCGGCGGCCCGGGTGGTGCTGCACGAGCTGACGCCGCAGCGGGCCTCGCTGGAAGAAGCCTTCATGGAGATGACGCGCGACTCGGTCGAGTACCACACGGGTCCTGACGCCGCGGGCGGTCCGCCGGCCGGGGCCGGTCCGGACAGTGTCGGTGCGGACGCCGGTATCGGTGCGGGTGTCGGCGTCGGTTCGGGTGTCAGTGTCGGTGCGGGCGTCGGTATCGGTGCGGGCGTCGGTGGCGGCAGCGCCGCCGAAGCCGCCGCCGCGGCGCCTTCCGCACCCCCGGCACCCCCCTCGGCGTCCTCCCCACCCTCCGCACCCTCCGCACCGCCCGCCAGCGAGAGCGAGGCCGCAGAATGACCGGCGACGGCACCACGACCGCCTCGACCACCCCGACCACTCCGATCGCCCCGACGACCCCCGCCCCGACCGCCGGCGGCCTCGCCACCGGCGGCGGCAGCGGCCCTTCCGGCGCCTCGGCCTTCCCGCGGCTGCTGGCGATGGAGTGGACGAAGTTCCGCAGCGTCCGCTCGACGGTGTACTCGCTGCTCATCTTCGTCGTGGTCACCCTGGGCCTGGTCCTGCTGATCACCTCGCTGACCGTGCACGGCTGGGACACGCTCGACGCCGACCGGCGCGCGGCCTACCTGCGGGACCCGGTCGGCAGCATCCTCGGCACCGGACTGGGCCTGGGCCAGCTGGCGATCTGCGTGCTGGGCACGATGATCATCACCTCCGAGTACAGCACCGGCATGATCCGCGCCTCGCTGCTGGCCGTGCCGAAGCGCTACCCCGTCCTGGCGGCCAAGGGACTGGTCTTCGCCGTGGTGACGTTCGTCATCGGCGAGATCGTCTCCTTCGGCGCGTTCGGCATCGGGGCGCCGATCCTGCACAGCAAGGTCAAGGTCGCCATCAGCGACCCCGGGGTGCTGCGCGCACTGGTGGGCACCGGGCTGTACCTGATGATGCTCGGGCTGTTCGCGATGGCCGTCGGGACCCTGATCCGGCACACCGCCGGCGCCATCACCGGCGTCATCGCCTTCGTGCTGGTGCTGGCGCCGCTGGCGCAGCTGCTGCCGGGATCGGTCGGCAAGCACATCCACGCCTACCTGCCGACCGAGGCCGGACAGCTCGTGGGGCAGTCGGTGCAGGGGCCCAAGGACTTGCTGTCGCCGTGGCAGGGCTACGGGGTCTTCTGCTTGTGGACAGCCGTGCTGCTGATCCTGGCCGGGTGGGTGCTGGAGCGGCGCGACGCCTGATACCCGGGCCGACGTGGGTCACCGGGTAGCCGTTGACAGGTCCGCGGCGAGACGCCGAACGTCTCGCCGCGGACCTTGCCCGTCACCCCCACCAGAAAGCGGCCGCCACCAACACGTACAGCCCGATCATCGCCGCCCCCTCCAACCAGTCCGACTCCCCGTCGGAGATCAGATACAGCACCGCCAGGGTCGCTATCCCGACCGTCGCCACCAGCATCGGTGCGAAGACCAGCGTGAACGGCGCGCCGCCGATCAGCGGCGAGGCCAGCACCAGCACCGGCGCCAGCACCAACGCGATCTGCAACGGGCTGTTCAGCACCACCGACAGGGCGTGGTCGGCGCGATTCTGCCAGGCGAGCTTCACGCCGACGGCGTTCTCCACGGCGTTGCCCGCGATGGCGACGATCACCAGGCCGGAGAACGCCTGCGAGATGTGCAGTGCCTCCATCGCCGGGGTCAGCGCGTCGACGAACCGGTCGGAGACGAAGGCGGCCCCGAGGCCGGCCAGCGCCAGCATGGTGACCGCCAGCCACAGCGGCCAGCTGGTCTCCTTCTCCGCACCGAGTTCCTTCCTCGCCTCGGCCGCGTCCTCGGCGAGCGTCGGTTCGAGGTCGCGGCGCAGACTCGCCGGGATCGACAGCACGAACACGACGAGCAGCACGACCGCGGTCACCCGCGACAACGCCACCTCGTGTCCGCCGGCCGGCGAGTGCACGTAGGAGGCCAGGCTGGGGATGAGCATCGACGCCACCGACAGGATCATCAGGCCCATGATCAGCCGCGCCCGCTGCGCCGAGAACCGGAGCACGCCGTGCTTGGCGCTGCCGACCACGAACGACAATCCCAGCACCAGCAACAGGTTGGCCATGATCGAGCCGATGATCGCGGAGCTCACGACGGTCGTGAGCCCGGCCCGCAGCGCGAAGATGGAGACGAACAGCTCCGGCAGATTGCCCAGCGCCCCCTGCAACACCCCGACCGCCCCGGCGCCGAGCCGGTCGGCCAGGTGGTCCACGGACCGCCCGACCAGAGCCGCGAGCAGCGTCACCGCGATCGCCGAGACCAGGAACGGTGCCAGCGACCCGCTCGTCACCACCGCGGACCCGACCGTGAAGGTCGCCGCCAGCCCGAGCAGCACATAGTCCGACCGCGAGAAAACCCGTGAGAGCCCCGTGAGTGCCGTCATGCCTCGGGACTATAGGGCATGTCAGCCCAGGTACTTACCTGCCAACGCACTGAGTGCGCGGACATAGCGCTCCGGGGTCACCCCGATGTCACGCTGCCGGCGATACAAATCCGGAGCCAACGGCGCCAGCAGCAGGTCCGCGGCCGTGTCCGGATCCGCAATCCCCGCGGCGGACGCCAACAGCCGCACATGCTGCCGCCAGAACGCGTACGCGCCGGTGGCGTATCGGGCCGCCCCCACCTCGGCACCCAGATACAGGTGCACGTGCCGCTCCAACAGCTCGACCTGGGCCTCGTAGAACGCCGCCAGCCGCTCCGCGGGTGTGGCGGCCGGCCCGCTGGAGGCGGGCTCGGGTCCCAGCGGCCCCGGACCGCGCAGAATCCGTTCCTGGATAACCCTTTCGTGCTCGTCCAGCAGCGCCTGCGCGATCGAGGCCCGATCCGGATACCGCCGGTACAGCGTTCCGCGCCCGACCCCGGCGGCCTTGGCGATGTCGTCCATGGTGACCGCCCCCGGATCCCCGGCGGCAAACAGCTCCTCCGCCGCCGCGAGGACCCGCGCGCGGTTCCGCGCAGCGTCCGCGCGTTCTTTCTCAGGCATGGCTCCACCCTAAAGAGAAGTGGACAGCGTGTCCATTTCGAGGTTATGGTCGAGACCGATCAAGCGGACAGCATGTCCACTTATCTGGATCCGGCCTCCGGACCCGGGAACGATCCGCGAAGGAGCGAACCATGCCGCACCTCCTCCACCTCACCGCCGGCGCCCGCCGCGCCTCCCACTCCGCCCGCGTCGCCGACGCCTTCGCCGAGTCCTGGCTCGCGGCCACCCCCGACGCCGTCCACACCCGCCGCGACCTCACCGAGCAGCCGGTCCCGCCGATCCGCGAAGCCTGGACCACGATCTGCGACACCCTGCTCCGCGAAGGGATCACCGACATATCCCGCTATCCGGAGGCCGTCCGCACTCCCGCCGAGCGCGAGGCCTGGAGCATCGTCGAGCCCTTGCTCGCCGAGCTCGTCGCCGCCGACGTCGTCCTGATCGGCTCGCCGATGTACAACTTCGGCGTCTCCGCCGCGTTGAAGGCGTGGATCGACCAGGTCACGTTCCCCAAGATGGATCTGGCCCCGCGGCGCTTCGTCATCGCCTACGCGCGCGGCGGCAGCTATCTGCCGGGCGCGCCGCGCGAGCCGTACGAATACCAGGTCCGCTACCTGCTCGACTTCTTCGCCGGCCACTACGCGATCCCGGCCGCCGACGTGCACGTCGTCGGCGCCGAGCTGACCAACGCCCTCGTCGACCCGGGACTGGCCGCGCGCCGGCCCCAGCACGAGGACTCGCTCGCCCGGGCCCTGGCCGACGCCGCCGCGCTCGGCCGGTCGCTGGCCCTGGGTCGCGCGCTCATGGAAGGAGTCTGAGATGCCCTGGATCTTGTTGCTGCTGGCCGGTCTCGTGGAGGTGGCCTGGTCGCAGAGCATCGCCCCGACCAACGGCTTCACCCGTCCGCTGCCGACGGCCGTGTGCGTGGTCGTCGGCGCGGCCTCGGTGTACCTGCTCTCCCGCGCGATGCGCGACCTCCCGGCCGGCACCGCCTACGCGATGTTCACCGGCATCGGGACGGTCGGCGCGATCGGGCTCGGGGTCCTGGTCCGGCACGAGCAGCTGACCGCCGGGAAGGCGGCCGCGCTCGCGCTGATCGTCGGCGGCCTGGTGCTCACGCGCCTGACCGCCGCCGAGTGAGTGGGACGGTCCGGACCGTCAGGCCAGCGGCATCAGGCCTCTGGCTTGCGGGCCTCGATGAGGAACCGCCGCGAATACGCGACGAACGGCCCCTCGCTCCGGATCTGGTCGTGCAGCCGCCGCAGATCGTCCCGGTACTTCTCGACCGTGAAGTCCGGGACGAACCAGATCACCTTGCGCAGGAAGTAGACCATCGCCCCGACGTCGAAGAACTCCATCCGCAGCTCGGCCTCGCGCAGGTCCACGACCTCGAGCCCGTACTTCTCGGCGTCGTGCCTGGCCAGCGCCGGCTCCCGGAAGCTCTTGCCGGTCGGCTTGGGGCCGAGGAAGTACTCGTACACCTCGTGCCCGCTGTCCGGCCCGACGTGCTGCGAGAAGTAGGTGCCGCCGGGTGCCAGCACCCGCGCCACCTCCCGCCAGTGCGCCATCACCGGGTGCCGGCTGGTCACCAGGTCGAAGGTGCCGTCGGCGAACGGCAGCGGCGGCTCGTCCTCGTCGGCGACGACGATCACGCCCTGGTCCCGCAGGTTCCGCTGCGCCACCGCGATGTTCGGCGCCCAGCCCTCGGTGGCGACCGTGGCCCCGGAGGGCCGCTGCGCCACCCCGGCCAGCACCTCGCCGCCGCCGGTCTGGACGTCCAGATGCATGTGGGCCCGGCCGATCCGCTCCCCGAGCAGCCGCTGATAGCCCCACGGCGGGCGCTCCTCGGTGGCTCGGCCGTCGAGCCACGAGAAGTCCCAGCCGCTCACGTCGACCGCGTCGGCCTCCGCGATCAGTTCCTCGAATGTGCGGTCCATGGAGGAGAATGATCGCGGGTCGGCACCCCTGATCGCCAGATGCCGCGGCCCTGTCCGGGCACTTACTTGCCGAAGGTTTACTCAAGCCTTACGCGGGCCTCAGCGTGGCCGCCGCCGCCCCCGCGCGTTCCAGCACGGCGTGTGCCAATGCCGCCGGTCCTGGACGTCCCGGCTGTAGTCCGCCTTGGGCCAGGCCACCACGTGCGGCACCCCGGCCCGGATCTCCTGGTCGCAGCCGGGGCACCGGTAGACCTTCTGCGCCGCCTGGCCCGGAACCGCCCGCACGGCCCAGTCCCGGCCGTCCGGACCGGGCTCCACGCGGTCGTAGCCGAGCACCCGCGACGCCATCCGCGCGGCGGCGCCGTCCTGGTCGTCGTCCCCCGGGACGGCGTCGGGACGGCGGGGCGGGCGGCGGCGCGGGCTCATGGGACAAGGGTAATCAGCGCGCGCCGTGATCCCGGAACCCGCGCCCGGCCTTGCGCCCCAGATATCCGGCGGTCACCAGATGCTCCAGCAACGGCGCCGGGGCGAAGCCGGGCTCGCGGAACTCCTGGTACAGCACCCGCTGGATGGCCAGCGACACGTCCAGGCCGACCACGTCCAGCAGCTCGAACGGGCCCATCGGGTAGCCGCAGCCGCGCTTCATGGCGGTGTCGATGTCGTCGGCGGTGGCGTAGTGCGCCTCCAGCATCCGCACGGCGTCGTTCAGGTACGGGAACAGCAGCGCGTTCACGATGAACCCGGCCCGGTCGCCGCAGTCCACCGCGACCTTGCCCAGGCGCGCGCACACGGCGTGCACGGTGGCGAGGACGTCGTCCGCGGTCTTGACCGTGCGCACCACCTCGACGAGCTTCATCACCGGCGCCGGGTTGAAGAAGTGCACGCCGACCACGTCGGCGGGGCGCTGCGTGGCCATGGCGCACTCGATGACCGGCAGCGAGGAGGTGGTGGTGGCCAGGACCGCGCCGGGCTTGCAGATCTTGTCGAAGTCGGCGAACAGCGCCCGCTTCACCTCGACGTCCTCCACGACCGCCTCGACCACCAGGTCGCACTCGGCCAGCGCGCCCAGGTCGATGGTCCCGTGCAGGAGCAGCATCGCGGCGTCCCGCTTCTCCTCGGCGAGCTTCCCGCGCTGCACCGCCTTCTCCAGCGACCGCGCGATCGCGGTCTTGGCCGCCTCCACCTTCGCCGAGGCGCGGGCGATGAGCACGGTCTCGTAGCCGGCCTTGACGCAGACCTCGGCGATGCCGGAGGCCATGGTGCCCGAGCCGACGACGCCGATCCGGGTCACCGGCCGGGCCGCCGCGCCGTGCCGGGCGCCGCCGGCCTCGGGGGTCTGCCCGTCGGCCACCACCACCGGGGAGTCGGAGCCCTCGTAGGTGTAGAAGCCGCGGCCGGTCTTGCGGCCCAGCAGCCCGGCGACCGCCATCTGCTTCAGGATCGGCGCCGGGGCGTGCAGCCGGTCCCGCGACTGCTTGTACATCGTGTCGAGGATCTCGTAGGCGGTGTCGACGCCGATCAGGTCCAGCAGCGCCAGCGGCCCCATCGGCAGGCCGCAGCCCAGCCGCATCGCGGTGTCGATGTCCTCGCGGGTGGCGTACTTCTGCTCGTACATCGACACCGCGTGGTTCAGATACCCGAACAGCAGCGCGTTGGCGATGAAGCCGGCGCGGTCGCCGCAGGTGACGTCGTCCTTGCCGAGCCGCCGCACCAGGGCCTCGACGTCGGAGACCACCTCGGGATCGGTGACCACGGTGCGCACCACCTCGGCCAGCTTCATCACCGTGGCCGGGTTGAAGAAGTGCACCCCGACCACGCGGGACGGGCGCGCGGTGGCCACCGAGATCTCGGTCACCGACAGCGCCGAGGTGTTGGTGGCCAGGATGGTCTCCGGCGGGCAGATGGCGTCCAGGCGCTGGAAGACGGAGCGCTTGAGGGCCAGGTCCTCCGGGACCGCCTCGACCACGAGTTCGGCCGCCGCCAGGTCCTCCAGGGAGGTGCTGTAGGTGATGCGGCCGTGCAGGTCCTCGGCCTCGGCCTCGGTGAGCTTGCCGCGCTTGACGGCGCGCGCCACGGAGGACTGGAGGTGGCCGCGGCCGCGGGCGATGTCGTCGGCGTCGACGTCCACGCCGATCACCGCGATCCCGTTGCGCGCCATGACTTCGGCGATGCCGGCGCCCATCGTGCCCAGGCCGACGACGCCAATGGTGGTGAACTCGCGGGGCATGGCTATCCGTCTCCTTGAGTTGGCTACTCGCAGCTCGTGAGGGATGGAGTCTGCGGTTACCGGTCAGTATCTACGGACGACATGCCATCTGACACCACCTGTTCGGCTGTGAGAGTGCTCACTTCGCTACACACTGGTACCCATGCGGATCGGCGTTTTTCTGGTGGCGGCGGACTTCCCGGGAGTCTCGCCCGAACGGGCCTTGCGCACCGCCCTCGACTACGGGATCGCGGCCGAGGACGCCGGGTTCGACGACGTCTTCGTCGCCGAGCACCACTTCATGCCCTACGGCACCTGTCCGTCGGCGCTGACCTTCGCGGCGCTGCTGGCCGGGCGCACCAGCCGGATCGGCGTGGGCACCGCGGTGACCGTGATGTCCACCTCGCACCCGGTGGCGGTGGCCGAGCAGGCGGCGATGCTGGACGTGCTGACCGGGGGCCGGTTCACGCTGGGCGTCGGGCGCGGCGGGCCGTGGGTGGACCTGGAGGTGTTCGGCACCGGTATGGAGGGGCTCTCGCACCGGGCGTTCGCCGAGGCGCTGGACCTGCTGGAGGCGTGGGGCGCGCAGGACTCGGTCGCCTACGACGGGGAGTTCCACCGGTTCCGCGAGGTGCCGGTGGTGCCGCGCGGACGGCCGCCGGTCCTGGTGGCGTGCACGTCGCCGGAGACGGCGCGGCTGGCGGCGCGGCACCGGCTGCCGATGCTGCTCGGGATGCACGCCGACGACCTGGAGAAGGCGGCGATGGTGCGGCATTACGGCTACCGCGCGCCGCACGTATCGACGATGGTCGCGCAGGTCGCCGACTCCCGGTCGGCGGGCGTGGCGCTGCTGCGGCGGACGATGCCGACGTGGCTGGGCCCGGGGCTGGCGGCGCATGTGCGGTTCGACGGCGCGGTGGCGACGATGCGGGATCCGGTCTCCTACGCCGAGCACCTCACGTCGTTCCACCCGATCGGTCCGGCGGGGTACTGCGCCGAGCGGATCCTGGAGTCGGGGTGGGCCACCGGCATGGAGCGTTTCCTGCTGTTCGTGGAGGGCGGCGGGCCGGAGCACACGCTGGCGAACATCAAGGCTCTGGGAAGTTCGGTGCTGCCGCTGCTGCGAGCGGAGTGAAGCCGCGGGCGGGGCGGACGCATCGCCGGTGGCGTCCCCTGCCCCCTGGGACGCCACCGGCTGCTCGCGGAAGTCCTCGACTCTCGATTCGGGGTGCCCGCACCAGCCCGTATACGGCGCACGGCTACCGGCCCGAACCGTCCCCACCAGTGCCGGGGATCCGCGGTCCTAGCAGTCCCGCAGCAGCGGCGACTGGTTCAGGAGTTGCGCGCGGACCGAGGTGAAGGTGCGGTAGCCGTCGGAGTCGCGCGGCGTGCCGGCGGGGAACACCGCGACGCGGTGGCAGTTCTGGAAGGCCAGGCGGACGCCGAAGTGCCGCTCCAGGCAGCCGCGGATGCTGTCGCTGGCCAGGGCGCGCAGCAGCTGCCCCCGGGCCTGCTCGTCCGGCGGCGGGACGGTGTTGTCGACGAACCCTGACTCGCCGGTGCCGTCGACGTGCAGGCGGGTCGACAGGTCGCTGACCATCTGCCAGGCGTACGGCAGCGAGGTGCGGACGCAGTCGGCGAACTGCTCGTCGGAGACCTCGCCGAGCTCGGCCGCGGCGAGCAGTTCCGGGGATACGTCGAGGGACATGTCAGAAGGCTCCTCCCGGTTGGGGGTACACCTAGAGGCATGGCCAATCCCGGAGGTCTTCTAACCTGTCGGGACGAAGGGCTTTCAAAACGACATCAGTGCACGACTGATGTCCAACTTTCGCCCGCCGTACACCCCGCGTCCTCAGAACAGGCGGGCCGACGGATCGTCCATCCCGCGCAGCACCTCGTAGTCCAGCACCGCGCACTCGATGCCGCGGTCGACGGCCAGGGTGCGGGCCTGGGGCTTGATCTCCTGGGCCGCGAAGACGCCGCGGACCGGGGCCAGCAGCGGGTCCCGGTTGAGCAGGTCGAGATAGCGGGTGAGCTGCTCGACGCCGTCGATCTCGCCGCGGCGCTTGATCTCGACGGCGACGTGGGCGCCGGCGGCGTCGCGGGCCATGATGTCCACCGGGCCGATGGCGGTCGGGTACTCGCGGCGGACCAGGGTGAAGCCGGGGCCCAGAGTCTCGATCTGCTCGGCGAGCAGCTCCTGCAGGTGGGCCTCGACGCCGTCCTTCTGCAGGCCGGGGTCGACGCCGAGCTCGTGGCTGGAGTCGTGCTCGATCTCCAGGAGGGTGATGACCAGGCGCTCGCCGGCCTTGTTGGTGACCGTCCACTGGGGTCGGCCGTCCGGCCCGCCGTCGGACTCCTTGAGCACGCACGGCGGCGACATCCAGTTCAGCGGCTTGTACGCGCGGTCGTCGGCGTGGATCGACACACTGCCGTCGGCCTTCACCATGAGCAGGCGCTTGGCCTCCGGGAGGTGCGAGGACAGCCGGCCCGCGTAGTCGACGGTGCAGCGGGCGATGACGATGCGCATGGAATCGGAGCCTACCAACCGGAGCGGCCCATCCCGCACAATCAACCGCCAATGGACCGTAGTACGCCCTACGTAGATCGCCGGAACCCGTTTTCGCAGTTGCCGCTATCATTCAGCACGACACGCTGCTATCCCGCACTCATCACCGTCACGGGAAGGCGTGTAGGGGAGCACGCACACGCCTCGTCGATAGTGTCGATGGGCGCCGTTTCGACGCGAGGAGTCGCAGAACGATGAGTTTCATAGCCAAGGCTCTGGAGATCACTGAAAAGAGCTTCGAGGGGGCCGTCGACCAGCTCGAGGAGTGGAGCGCCCACCGCCACGGCGCGAAGCTCTTTATGAAGCTGGGCATCGCCTACTACGCCGAGCAGCGGCTGGAGGGCCACCACGAGCCGGTGGCGCGGATCATGGACGCCCTCGACGGCCACGCCGCCGAGCACGGCGAGACCGGCCTGGACCACCTGCGGGTGGCGCACGAGGTGCTGGGCCGCGACTTCGCCGGCGAGCACCACCCCGAGGCCGCGGCCGAGAAGGCCGACGAGAAGGCCGACGCCTGACATCTCCGGATATCCAGGAGATCAGGACCCAAATAAGCGTAGAACAAATCAGCGCCCTTCCCTCGGGGATATCCCTTAGGGAAGGGCGCTGATCGCGTCCGGCACGGTGAGGGATCCGCTCAGACGACGGCAGATCCGGCACGCCGGATCTCTTCGACGATGGTGCGCAGGATCTGCGTGATCCCGAAATCCTTGGGCGTGAAGACGGCGGCCACGCCGGCCTCGCGCAGCGCCCGGGCGTCGGCGTCCGGGATGATGCCGCCGACCACCACCGGCACGCCGCCGGCCCCGGCCGCCCGCAGCTCGGCGAGCACCTCGGGCACCAGCTGCAGATGCGAGCCGGAGAGCACGGACAGGCCGACGCAGTGCACGTCCTCGGCCACCGCGGCGGCCGCGATCTGCGCCGGGGTCAGCCGGATGCCCTGGTAGACGACCTCGAACCCGGCGTCGCGGGCCCGGACCGCGATCTGCTCGGCGCCGTTGGAGTGGCCGTCCAGGCCGGGCTTGCCGACCAGCAGCCGCAGCCGGCGGCCGAGGTCGGCCGAGGCCCGGTCCACGTCGTGGCGCAGGCCCACCAGCTCCTCGGACGGGATCGCGGTGCCGACCGAGCCCGAGACGCCGGTCGGCGCCCGGAACTCGCCGAACACCTCGCGCAGCACGCCGGTCCACTCCCCGGTGGTGACGCCGGCCCGGACGCAGGCCAGGGTGGCGTCCATCAGGTTGGCCGGCGTCGCGGCCTGCTGACGCAGCCGGTCCAGCGCGGCGCCGGCGGCGGCCGGGTCGCGGCCGTCCTTCCAGGCCCGCAGGGAGCGCACCGCCTCGGACTCCACGGCCGGGTCGACGGTCTGGATGGCGGCGTCCAGGTCCGCGGTGAGCGGGTTCGGCTCGGTCTCGGTGAACTTGTTCACCCCGACCACGACCAGCTCGCCGGACTCGATGCGGGCCCGGCGCTCGGCGTGCGCGCCGACCAGCTGCGCCTTCAGATAGCCGGACTCGACGGCCGCGACGACGCCGCCGAGGTCGGCGATGCGCTCGATCTCGGCGTACGCGGCCTCGGCGATCTCGTCGGTCTTGGCCTGGACCACCGTCGAGCCGGCGAACAGGTCGGGGTACTCCAGCAGGTCGGACTCGTAGGCCAGGACCTGCTGCATGCGCAGCGACCACTGCTGGTCCCAGGGCCGGGGCAGGCCGAGGGCCTCGTTCCAGGCCGGGAGCTGCACGGCGCGGGCGCGGGCGTCCTTGGACAGGGTGACGGCCAGCATCTCCAGCAGGATGCGCTGGACGTTGTTCTCCGGCTGGGCCTCGGTCAGGCCGAGGGAGTTGACCTGGACGCCGTAGCGGAAGCGGCGGAGCTTGTCGTCGGTGACGCCGTAGCGCTCGCGGGTGATGCGGTCCCAGAGGGCTGCGAAGGCCCGGAGCTTGCACATCTCCTCGACGAAGCGCACGCCGGCGTTGACGAAGAAGGAGATGCGGCCGACCACCTGGCCGAAGTCCTCCGGGGCGACCTGGCCGGAGTCGCGGACGCCGTCCAGGACGGCGATCGCCGTCGACAGCGCGTAGGCGACCTCCTGCACCGGCTGGGCGCCGGCCTCCTGGAGGTGGTAGGAGCAGATGTTGATGGGGTTCCACTTGGGGAGGGTGGACACCGTGTAGGCGATGGTGTCGGTGATCAGGCGCAGCGACGGGCCGGGCGGGAAGACGTAGGTCCCCCGGGAGAGGTACTCCTTGACGATGTCGTTCTGCGTGGTGCCGGCCAGCGCGGACAGATCAGCGCCCTGCTCCTCGGCGACGACCTGGTACAGGGCGAGCAGCCACATCGCGGGGGCGTTGATGGTCATCGAGGTGTTCATCCGCTCCAGCGGGATGCCCTCGAACAGCGCGCGCATGTCGCCGAGGTGCGCGATCGGGACGCCGACCTTGCCGACCTCGCCGCGGGCCAGGACCGAGTCCGGGTCGTAGCCGGTCTGGGTGGGGAGGTCGAACGCCACCGACAGGCCGGTCTGGCCCTTGGCCAGGTTCCTGCGATAGAGGGCGTTGGACTCGGCCGGGGTCGAGTGCCCGGCGTAGGTCCGCATCACCCAGGGACGGTCTCGGTCGGTCACGGGGACTCCCAAGTGGTTTGTGTCGCCGCCGGGAGGGATGTGGTCGGCGCTTCGGGTCGGAGCCTACTGACGGGTAACGCGGGTGTCACCGGTGAGCTTGCGCACATCGGGTCGGGTCGTGGTGGAGGGACGAGCTCCACCAGATTTTACCTTGACGTCAAACTTCTTGACACCAAGAGAGCCACTCGGTCAGACTCCCGATGGACCGTCGGGGCTGACACAAGGGGTGGGACGTGGGGATTCGAAGAAACGCGGGGGTTCGTGTCGAAGGGAACGCAGCGGGCGCAGAGCATTCCACCAGGAACCCGGGCACAATCGCCCAACTGCGTAACCCACCCGGGGGACACGACGCCCGGACCATGCTCCTCGCCCTGTTCCTGGACCGGACCGGCAGCGGCGTATGGACCTCAGCAGCGGTGCTCTACTTCACGGTGATCTCCGGACTCACCGCCGGCCAAATCGGCCTGCTGCTGGGCACCGCCGGCCTGATCGGCATCGCCGCACCACCGATAGCGGGACGACTGGCGGAGCGATTCGCAGTCCGGTCGATCCTGGTGACCTGCCACGGAATACGAATACTGACACTCTGCGCGGTACCGCTGTGCCACACGTTCACGCCACTGCTGGCGGTAACGACGGCGACGACCCTGTGCGACCGGGCGTCGAAGACGATGGAGATCCTGTTCGCGACGCAGGTGGCGGGAACGCAGCGCGCGACGTACCGGGCGTTGATGCGGGTGGTGATGAACGCGGCGTTCGCGCTGGGCGCCGGGGTGGCGGCGATCGCGGTCGCGGTGGGGACGCGGGGGGCTTATGACGCGCTGGTGGTTGGGGATGGGTTGTCGTATGTGGCGGTGGGGGCGATGGTGCTGCGGACGGGGCGGACGGGGCGGAGGGGGGTGGGGGTTCGGGACGCTGGGGTGGTGGCGGGGAACATCGTGGCGAGCGGCAGCAAAGTGGCGAGCGCTGTAGCGGCGAACGGTTTGGCAGGGAGCGGCGGGGCACCTGGCGAGGCGGTGGGCGGTGGAGCGGCGAGCGGTGCGGCGGCGAGCGGCAGCCTGGCGAGCGCCAGCAAAGTGGCGAGTGGTGGTGTGGCGGGCAGCACCGTGACGAGCGCTGTGGCTCGAAGCAGCATCGTGGCGAGCGGTGTGGCGGCGAACAGTTTGGCAGGGAGCGGCGGGGCACCTGGCGAGGCGGCAGGCGGTGTAGTGGTAAGCGGCGGTGTGGTGGCGAGCGCTGGCGGAGCGGCGAGTGGTGGCGAAGCAGTTTTGCGGCCGCGGAACCCGTGGCGGGATCCGGGCTATTTGTTGTTCGTTCTGCTCGACATCTTTATGAACCTGGATGATGCGGTCCTGATGGTCGGTCTGCCGCTGTGGGCTGTCACGCGTACTGAGGCGCCGCATGCGGTGGTGCCGGCGGTGCTGGTGATCAACACTCTGATGGTGGTGTTCCTTCAGATGCCGGTCTCCACGCGGGTGGTCGGTACGCGGGCGGCGGCGGGTGCGGTGGCGTGGTACGGCGTGGCGTTGCTCGGTGGGTGTGCGTTGATCGCGGTGTCGGCGTCGGGTGGGGCGGTGTTCGCGGGGGTGATGTTGTTGGGTGCGGCTGTGGTGGTGACGATCGCGGAGTTGGTGCGTTCGCTGGCGTCGTGGGAGTTGGCGGTGGCGCTGGCTCCCGGTGAGGCGCAGGCCTCGTACATAGGTGTGGCGGGTATGGCGCAGGCGATCGAGCGTTCGGCGGGGCCGGTGGCGCTGTCCAGTGCGGTGATGGCTGCCGGGCCGGTCGGGTGGTTGGGGCTGGGGGCGGTGGTGACCGGGCTGGGGGTGGTGCAGCGGGTGGCGAGTTTGCGGCGGTTGGATGCGATGGCGTGAGGGGGCACAAAGGCGGCGATCGTCGGCAGTGAGTTGCCGCCGGTGATCGCCGCCGCGCGCGGGGGTAGTGAGCAGGTGAGGGGTGGGGTGGCGAAACAGATCAGTAGCTGTAGAAGCCCTTGCCCGACTTCCGGCCCAGGTCGCCGGCCGTCACCATGCGGTTGAGCAGCTCCGGCGGGCTGAACTTCTCGTCCTGGGTCTCGGTGTAGATGTTGCGCGTGGCGTTGCGGAGGATGTCGACGCCGGTCAGGTCGGTGGTGGCCAGCGGGCCCATGGCGTGGCCGAAGCCGAGCTTGCAGGCCAGGTCGATGTCCTCGGCGGTGGCGACGCCGGACTCGTAGAGCTTCACCGCCTCCACCACCAGGGCGGCGATCAGGCGGGTGGTCACGAAGCCGGCGACGTCGCGGTTCACCACGATGCAGGTCTTGCCGACCGCCTCGGCGAACTCGCGGGCCTTGGCCAGGGTCTCGTCGGAGGTCTTGTAGCCGCGGACCAGTTCGCACAGCTGCATCATCGGCACCGGGGAGAAGAAGTGGGTGCCGACCACGTCCTCCGGGCGCGCGGTGACGGCCGCGATCTGGGTGATCGGGATCGCCGAGGTGTTGGTCGCCAGCACCGCGCCCGGCTTGGCCAGGCGGTCCAGCTCGCGGAAGATGTCCTGCTTGACCTCGACGCTCTCGAACACCGCCTCGACCACGACGTCGGCGCCGTCCACGGCCTCGGCCAGGTCGGTGGTGGCCGACAGCCGTCCCAGCGCGGCCTCCACCTCCTCGGGGGTGTAGCGGCCCTTCGAGGCGAACTTCTCGAGGGAGGCGCGGATGCCGTCGGTGCCGCGCTTCAGGGCCTCGTCGGTGACGTCGCGCACCGCCACGTCGTACCCGGCGGCCGCGGCCACCTGGGCGATCCCCGAACCCATCAGTCCGGCGCCGATGACGGCGAGCTTCTTCGACACTGCGCTACCTCGTGCTTCTCAAATAGTGAGTTGCTAGGACGTCCAAAAGATAACCCAGGTGCGGAGTCCGGCCGGGTGGGGCGACGGGTCGGGGTAACGGATATCACGGTGCGCAAAAAGTCGGGGCCCGGCCCGACTCCCAAGAAGGAGAGTCGGGCCGGGCCCCGGAGATTCACTGGATCAGGGGTAAGGGTCCGGGTCCGGTTCGCGCTCGATCGTCGCCCCCAGCGACCGCAGCTGCGTCACCAGCCCCTGGTAGCCCCGGTCGATGTGCCGCACGTCGGACACCGTCGTGTACCCGTCGGCGACCAGCCCGGCCAGCACCAGCCCGGCCCCGGCCCGGATGTCGGTGGCCCGCACCGGCGCCCCGGACAGCCGCTCCACCCCGCGCACGATCGCGTGGTGGCCCTCGGTCCGCACCGACGCCCCGAGCCGCGCCAGCTCCTGGAGGAACACGAACCGCGCGTCGAACAGGTTCTCGGTCACCATCGACGTGCCCTCGGCGATCGAGTTCATCGCGGCGAACAGCGGCTGGAGGTCGGTCGCGAAGCCGGGGTAGGGCAGCGTGATGATGTCCACGGCCTTGGGCCGGCGGTCCATCGAGACCCGGAAGCCGTCCTCCTCGGCCCGGACGTCGGCGCCGGCCTGCGTCAGCTTGTCCAGCGCGATCTCCAGGTGCGCGGCGTTGCCCCCGGCCACCCGGACGTCGCCCCGGGTCATGGTGGCCGCGACGGCGAACATCCCGGCCACGATCCGGTCGGCGACCACCTTGTGCGGCGCCGGCGCCGGGCGCAGCCCGTCCACGCCGTGGATCACGAGGGTCGAGGTCCCGGCCCCCTCGATCTGCGCGCCCATCGAACTGAGCAGCGCGCAGATGTCGACGATCTCGGGCTCCCGCGCCGCGTTGTCGATCACCGTGGTCCCCCGGGCCAGCACCGCGGCCATCAGGATGTTCTCGGTGGCCCCGACGCTCGGGAAGTCCAGCAGGATGCTGCCGCCGGTCAGCCCGCCGGGGGCGGTGGCGACCAGGAAGCCGTGCTCCTGCGAGATGGTCGCGCCGAGCCGCTCCAGGCCGTCGATGTGCATGTCCAGCCCGCGCGAGCCGATGGCGTCGCCGCCGGGATAGGACACCTTGGCCTCGCCGCGGCGGGCCAGCAGCGGCCCCAGCACGCAGATCGAGGCCCGCAGCCGCCGCACCAGGTCGTAGTCGGCCTCGGTGCCGGGTTCGGCCGGGACGTCGATGACCAGGGTCGAGCCCTGTTGGGGGCCGTCCTCCCGCTCCGGCCCGGGTTTCCAGTCCAGCTCCACGCCGCAGCCGAGGCGGCGCAGGAGTTCGGCCATCAGCTCGACGTCCAGGATGCGCGGCACCGAGCGCAGCTCGGTCCGGCCCTCGGCGAGCAGTGCGACCGCCATCAGCTTCAACGCGCTGTTCTTCGCGCCGCACACGGCGATCTCGCCCGCGAGGCGGGCCCCTCCTGCGACTTTGAAACGCTCCACGGAGCGTCATCCTCGCACAAGGGCATAGCTCTTTCGGGTGACCGGCAGGCAACCTGCGGCTTTCAGTTCGCGTCTTTGTCGTTGCCATGGAGATTCCTGACCACGAAGACCACGAAGACATCACGATATTCACCCTGGGCGAGGGGGCCGCCGGGGTGGAGGAACCGGAGCTGCACCGGCTGCTGCGGGGAATCGCCGACGAGGTGGTACCGGCGCCGCGCGGAGACTTCTACCCGCAGGTGATCAAGCGCGCCACGGCGATCCGGAAGCGGCGGCGCGCGGTGCGGGCGTCGACGGCGACGGCGGTGCTGGCGGCGGCGATCGTGCTGGGGCCGGCGGTGGGGCGCGAGGTGGGGGTGGGGCTGCACCGGGGGGCGGCGGTGGCCGCGCCGCCTTCGGCGGTGGTGGATCTGGCGAGTGCTTATCCGGCGGCGGAGCCGGGTTATGCGGCGATGGTGCCTACGGGGCCGGTGCGGCCGGGGAATGCTTTGAGTTGGGGGGCGCGGGGGGTGGCGTTGCCGGAGGGGGCTGTGGGGATGGCGGCGTCTTATTTGGTGGGGAGGGGTGGGGATCACACTTCGGCGGAGTCCGGGGCTGGGGCTGATGGCGGGGCTGGGGCTGATGGTGCTGTGGCGACGGTGACTGCGACCACGTTGTGGGCTGGGGTCAAGGACGACACGACGGGGGTTGTCGGGGTGCGGGAGGCCGTTGGGGCGAAGGCGGGTGTGCCGAGTGAGGTCAACGTCAATGGGAGTCCGGAGCGGTTGATCGCGCAGAGTGCGCACAAGACGTGGTTGTTCGTGATGCAGGGGTGGACTGTCGGGGCGGATGGGGTGGCGACGTCGCAGGCTCAGCTTTTGGTGGGTGAGTACACGGTGAGCGGGAGCGCGACGAGTATGACGGTGTTCGCGACGCCGGTGGCGTTCGGACACGCGCGGCCGGGGACCGGGGACGACAAGGACGATACGGAGCAGATCGCGGAGTTGTCGGTGTGGTTGCCGGACAGTGATCAGTTGTTGGTGTTGGGGGCTCCGCAGGCGAAGTCGGTGCTGTATGCGAAGACCGGTGGGGATCTGATTCCGCAGAAGACGGTGGATGGGGTGGCTCTGTTCGCGCGGACGCACAGTCTGGTGAAGGGGCAGTATGCGGACACGATTCAGGTGCGGGATGCGAGGAATGTTGCTTTGACGCCGCCGAGGGCTTGGGCTGCGGCTGATTTTTCGTTGACGGGGGTTGGGGGGCGGTGGGTGAGTTCGGAGCCGGGGTGGGTTTTGGTGAAGGGGGAAGGGGAGGGTTTGGGGAGTGGGCGTGTGAAGGGGGCGGGTGTGGGGGTGTCTAGTTTGGTGCCGACTGCTGAGCCGACTGTGGCGCCGACTGTGGCGCCGGCGCCTTCGGGAGCGTCGGGGGCGTCGGGGGCGTCGGGGGCATCGGGAGCTCGTGGGAGCGCGAAGGCTTCGGCGCCGCCGTCTGTGGTGAAGAGTTCGGTGCGCTGAGGCCAACGGGGTGGGGAGCCACTACCGTTGGTGGCATGGTGAACCTGACTCGCATTTACACCCGTACCGGGGATGATGGTACGACCGCGCTCGGCGACATGAGCCGGGTTCGCAAGACGGATGCCCGCCTTGCCGCGTACGCCGATGTCGACGAGGCCAACGCGGCTATTGGGCTGGCGCTCGCGTTCGCGGACAACTCGGCGGCCATGCTGCACGACGGGATCAGGACGCTGCTTCGTCGGATTCAGAATGAGATGTTTGATCTGGGGGCGGATTTGTCGACGCCTCCTGCGGAGAATCCGGAGTATCCGCCGCTCAGGATCGAGGAAGCGTATGTCGAGCGGCTGGAGGCGGAGTGTGATGAGTGGAACTCGACGCTGGAGAAGCTGCGGTCGTTCATTTTGAACGGGGGGACGGTTGTCGCTGCGCAGCTGCATGTGGCGCGGACGGTGACGCGGCGGGCGGAGCGGAGTGCGTGGGCTGCGGTGGAGGCTTATGGGGAGGGGATTAATCCGTTGGCTGTGAAGTATTTGAATCGGTTGTCGGATTTGCTTTTTATTTTGGCGCGGGTGGCGAATACGGATTCGCATGGGGGGGATGGGGATGTTTTGTGGGTGCCGGGTGGGGAGCGGGG
>NZ_BAAAQN010000078.1:0-50101 GCF_039531695.1 Catenulispora yoronensis | reverse complement strand
GGCGTGCACGCCGGGCAGCTCCGGCAGCCCGGCCGCCACCGGGCGCGCGCCGGTGATGACGAAGCCGCGCACGCCGCTGGCCAACGCGGCGCGGACCGCGCCGGCGTCGTCGGCGGCGGACACGGCCAGGCCGCCGGCCCAGCCCGCGGCCCGCATCTCGGCGAGCAGCTGCAAGCCGCTGCCGTCGGGCAGATGGATGTCCACGACCGCCAGGTCGCGGGTGGCGGACATACGGCTCCGCGCCTCGGCGGCGGTCTGCGCCTCCAGGACGTCGCGGACGCCGAGCGCCCACAGGTGCCGGGTCACCGACTGGCGGACCCTGGGGTCGGCGACCACGACCATCGCGGTGAGCCGCGCCGGTCGATATGCGATCAGGTTGGCGGTGTTGTCGACGAGTACCGACACCGAACCTCCTCCTGGGGTGCTGCGAGCTTGTGCTCAACGGCCGGGTCCGCGCCTTCGCGGATCGACCCATTCAGGTCATCGGCAGATCAAGCAGGCACCTTTAGGGCTAATGCGCGCAAGTTCAAGGAATGGGACGGCGTCGGGCATATGATCATCCGACTAAAGCCTCTGACCTGGGGAGATACGGGGAGGGCTGTCACCCGCCCGGGCGCTTGGAGGTGGCGCGGCGGCACCGTCCGGCCGCCTCGTTGGACGTCTTACGTGCGGTTCCGCGACTGGTGGGGCGGGATGGACGCAAGAGGTGCGGGGCTGGGCCGTACGGGGGATGCGGCTCGGCTGTTCAGGTGAGCAGGACGTAACAGAATGAGGCGGCCGGGGCGGCGGGAACGACCGGGATGGTCGGGGCGGTCGGGGCGGTCGGGCCCATCGGGATGGTGGCGAACCAGTGTCAATCGGATTTATCCGGCACCGGTCGAGTGACGCACGCTGCCGGAGAGCACGATCGCGGAAAGCACGTTCGAGGTGGAGCGGCGCCGGGATCGGCTGGGAAAGTGGCGCCGCGCAGAGCGAGTCCCCCAGGAAGGCCGGGCGCCTTGGAATCGGCGCCTTGGAACCGGCGCCTCGAAGTCAGCGCCGCGAGCCGGCGGGCGGCAGGTTCGCCACTCCCTCGTACTCCGGCGGCAGGCCGGCGCACATCATCATCAGCCCGCACCAGGCCTGGAGGTGGGCCGCGAAGTCGATCCCCTCGGCGTCGGGCACCGGGGCCGGGGTCCAGGAGGCGCGGATCTCGACGGCGGTGGTGGCGGGGCGGCCGGACAGGCCGCCGAAGCCGCGCGAGGAGGAGCGGGAGACGGTCCCGCTCTCGGCGGTGAACCCGGCGCCGTGGTCGCGCAGCGAGTCCATCAGCCAGGACCAGCCGACCTCGGCCAGCAGCGGGTCCTCCGCTATCTCCGCCTCCAGGTCGGCCTCGACCAGGACCACGCAACGCCAGGCGCCGCGCCACTCCTCGTGGCCGCCGGGCCGGTGCAGCAGCACCAGGCGGCCGCCGGCCAGGTCGTCCTCGCCGGACGCGGACAGCACGGCACCGCCCACGGCGTGCGCGAACGGGGCCAGGTTGACCGGGGCGGGCAGGGCTTCGAGGTCGATCGCGGCCGGCAGCGGCGCCGCCGACAGCGCGGCGACGGCCTCAGTGAACTCCCGCGGTTCGGCCGGACGGCTGAGTGCCATGGGTGAAGCGTACGCCGCAGCCCGAGCCGGACGATGGCAGGCACGCTCGGCGGACGGCGGATTCCCGCGCGGAGGCTGAGGTTCGGGTGGGGCGACGGCGGTGAAGGCGGGTGAAGGCAGGCGGAGACGGCTGAAGACCGGCCAAGGCGGACCAAGGCTGGCGAGGACGGTCGAAGCCAGGCAAAGGCGGGTGCGGGCGGGTGGAGTCAGGTGCGGGCGGGCGTAGCCGAGGCCTGGCGAGGGCGGCCGAAGCCACGCAAAGGCGGGTGAAGTCACGCGCAGGCGGGCGCAGTCTGGCGAAGGCACGTAGGCGAAGCGTGGCGAGGGCAGCCCGAGCCAGGCAGAGGCGGCTGAAGTCCGGTGCAGGCGGGTGCAGGCGGGCGAAGGAAGGCGGGCTTGGGCGGGCGGAGTCGAGTTCAGGTGGCTGTTGTGCGGCAGCGCGGGCATGGATTCTTAAATCTGGTGAAACCTATCGAAACCGTTCGGTCGCTGCATCGCCGACCAAGGCCCGCCAAGCCACCCGCGAAAGCCCCGTCGCAGCCCCCGATGCCGACGCCTCGTCGGCAAACCCCTGCTCGGATGCCTACCCGGGCACCGAGCACCCTGGGGAGCGTGCGACCATCGAGGGGTGACCGACGACAGGAGTGATGCCGTGCGCGAGAGCGTGACCGAAAGCCTGAACCCCGCGGCAGACCTGGGCCCGTCGGCCATCGAGGCGTTGACCGAAGTCCCCGGACCCCGTGGCGAGGCTCGCGGCAGCGCCACGGCCGGTGGCGCCGCCCCCTCGGTCGGGCAGTCGGCCGTGCAGGACAGCGACTTCCTGCGGGCCGCCCGTCGTGAGCCCGTGTCGCACACCCCGGTGTGGTTCATGCGACAGGCTGGTCGGGCGCTGCCGGAGTATCGGAAGGTGCGGGCTGGGATTCCGATGTTGGAGTCGTGCACGCGGCCGGATCTGGTGACCGAGATCACGTTGCAGCCGGTGCGTCGGTACGGGGTGGACGCGGCGGTGTTCTTCAGCGACATCATGGTGCCGTTGAAGGCGATCGGGGTGGATTTGGAGATCGTGCCGGATGTGGGTCCGGTGATCGCGAATCCGGTGCGGGACGCTTCGGGGTTGGAGCAGGTGCGGCCGTTGGATCCGGAGGCGGATCTGGGGTTCGTCACCGAGGCGGTGCGGCAGTTGGTGGGCGAGTTGGGGGCGACGCCGTTGATCGGTTTCGGTGGGGCGCCGTTCACGGTGGCGTCGTACCTGATCGAGGGCGGGCCGTCGAAGAACCATGAGAAGACCAAGGCCATGATGCATGGCGCGCCGGAGTTGTTCGCGGCGCTGCTGGACCGGCTGGCGGATTTGACGGCCGGGTTCTTGAAGGTGCAGATCGAGGCGGGCGCCTCGGTGGTGCAGTTGTTCGATTCCTGGGTGGGGGCGTTGTCGCCGCGGGATTATCAGCGTTATGTGATGCCGCACAGTACGAAGGTGCTGGACGCGGTGGCCGGCCTGGGGGTGCCGCGGATCCACTTCGGGGTGGGCACTGGGGAGTTGTTGCCGTTGATGGCCGCGGCGGGTGCCGATGTGGTGGGGGTGGACTGGCGGGTGCCGCTGGACGAGGCCTCGCGGCGGATCGGTCCGGAGTTCGCGGTGCAGGGGAATCTGGATCCGGCGGTGGTCTTCGCGCCGTGGCCGGTGATCGAGGCGCGGGTGCGGGAGATCCTGGCGGACGGGGCCAAGACCCCGGGGCACATCTTCAACCTGGGCCACGGGGTGCTGCCGGAGATGGACCCGGACGTCCTGACCCGCATCGTCGAACTGGTCCACGAGGCCTCGGCGCGCTGACCGGTGGGCACCATGCAGGGGGCGTCCCAGGGTTCGACGCCGGACGGGCTTTCGGACGGACGTTCAGACGGGTTTTCAGACGGGTTTTCAGACGCGCTTTCCGACCGGCTGCCCGGGCGGCGGCCGCGGACCGTGGCCGTGATCGGCGGCGGGATCTCCGGTCTGGCGGCGGCCTGGTACGTGAAGCAGGCCGCGCCGCAGACCACTGTGACAGTGTTCGAAGGTTCCCCGCGGCTGGGCGGCAAGCTGGCCGTGGGCGAGGTCGGCGGCGTCCAGGTGGACCTCGGCGCCGAGTCGATCCTGAACCGCCGCCCCGAGGCCGTGGACCTGGTCCGCGCCGTCGGCCTGGCCGAGGACGTGGTGCACCCGGCGTCCATCTCGGCCTCGGTGTGGAGCCGCGGCGAGCTGGTGCCGATGCCCAAGGGCCACCTGATGGGCATCCCCGCCGACCCGGCCGTGCTGGCCGGACTGCTGTCCCCGGCCGGTCTCAAGCGGGCCGAGTCCGGACCGTCGCTGCCGTCCCGGGCGCGGCTGCGCGCCGAGGCCGAGACCGACGACGTCGCGGTCGGCACCTTCGTGGCCGACCGGTTCGGGCCCGAGGTCGTGGACCGGCTGGTCGAGCCGCTGCTCGGCGGCGTCTACGCCGGGCACGCCGCCGAGATCTCGCTGCGGGCCGCCGTCCCGGCGCTGGTCCCGGCCTACGAGTCGGGCGAGCCGCTGGACGAGGCGGTGGCGCGGATCCTGGGTGCGCAGCCGGCGGCGGAGTCCGCGAAGACGAGCCCGGACACCGCCCCGAGCCCGACCCCGACCCCGGTCTTCGCCGGGATCCGCGGCGGCATCGGGCGGTTCCCGACGGCGCTGGCGCAGGCCTGCGAAGCCGCCGGCATCGAGATCCGGCGCACCGCGATGGTCAGAGAACTGAGCCGCACCCCGGACGGCTGGCGGCTGGTGTCCGGGCCGGTGCCCGCCGCCGAGGCGCACGCGTTCGACGCGGTGATCGTGGCCGTGCCCGGCACCCCGGCCGCCCGGCTGCTCCAGGACGCCGCGCCGGTCGCGGCGGCGGAGCTCGCGGGCATCGAGTACGCGTCGGTGGCGCTGGCCACGTTCGTGTTCGACGACGCGGCGCTGCCCGGCGGCAGCGGGTTCCTGGTGCCGCCGTCGGACGGCCGGTTCATCAAGGCTTCGACCTTCTCCAGCGAGAAATGGTCCTGGCTGGCCGAGTCCGCCAAGGGCAGGACCGTGGTCCGGGCCTCCGTCGGCCGGCACCGGGAGACCGCCGACCTGCAACGCGACGACGCCGAGCTGGCCGCGCTCGCGCTGGCCGATCTGCGCACCGCGCTGGGCCGGCCGGACGCGCTCGGCACTCCCCTCGACGCGCACGTCCAGCGCTGGGGCGGCGGCCTGCCGCAGTACGCGGTCGGCCACGTCGCGCGGGTCGCGCGGATCCGCGAGGCGGTGGCGTCGCAGCCGGGCCTGGCGGTGTGCGGAGCGGCGTACGACGGCGTCGGGATCGCGGCGTGCGTGGCCTCGGCCCGGCGCGCGGCCCGAGAGATCACCCAAGAGGAAAGATTGGCGACATGAGCGGTGGCGGCATGAGTGACGACAACACGAACGAGCGCCCGGCGGGTGTGGTGAGCAGCGTCCGCATCGGCAAGCGCGCGGTGGAGCTGAACGAGGTCACGCGGTACGCGCTGTGGTCGGTGTTCAAGGTGCGGGCCGAGCTGCCGGCCTCCGACGACGCGCGCGCGGACCTGGCCGCCGAGGTGGAGACGCTGTTCGAGGCGCTGGCCAAGGACGACGTGGTGGTGCGCGGCGTGTACGACGTCGCCGGGTTCCGCCACGACGCGGAGTTCATGTTCTGGCTGCACGCGGAGACCTCCGACGCGTTGCAGGACGCCTACCAGCGGTTCCGGCGCACCGCGTTCGGACGGCTGACCGAGCCGGTGTGGTCGCAGATGGCGCTGCACCGGCCGGCGGAGTTCAACAAGAGCCACATTCCGGCGTTCGTGGCGGACGAGCAGGCCCGCGGCTACGTCGCGGTGTATCCGTTCATCCGGAGCTACGAGTGGTACCTGCTGGAGGACTCCGAGCGGCGGCGGCTGCTGGCCGAGCACGGGATGATGTCGCGGGAGTACCCGGACGTGCGCGCGAACACCGTGCCGTCGTTCGCGCTCGGCGACTACGAGTGGATCCTGGCGTTCGAGGCCGACGACCTGGACCGGATCGTCGATCTGATGCGCCACCTGCGGGGGTCGGAGACCCGGCGGCACGTGCGCGAGGAAGTGCCGTTCTACACCGGGAAGCGACGCACGATCACAGAAATCGCGCAGTCGCTTCCCTAATACCCGACGGCCCTTTCAGACTTTCAGTAATACCAAACGGCGACGCCGCTGTGGTGCGAACACGTACCCTGCGGCGTCGTGCTTTCGCTGTAGGTGCCGTCGTGGCACTGGGCCGTGGTGCCGGCCGGGTGGGACTCGCCGGCGCCGCAGCGGGCCGTGCCGTCGTCGATGGTGGCGTGGTGCGTGCAGCCGGTCGCGGCCGGGGCGCTGGAGGTCTTGGGGTGGGTCGCCGGGGCGGCCGAGGTGTGGGGCGCGGAGGTGGTGTGCGTCGCGGCCGTGGTGTGGGTCGCCGTGGTGTGGGTGGGTGACGGTTTCGCAGAATGCGAAGTCGACCCGGCTGTCGCGGTCGGGGCCGCGGGTGCCGCCGGTGCCGTGGGAGCCCCTGCGGCTGCCTCTGACGGCGATGCGGAGGACCCGGAGGACGGAGAGGACGCCGCGGCGCCCTCCGGTGCGGCGGAGTCCGTGGCCGTACTGCTCGCACTCACGATGCCCGCGCCGACGCCTTGAAGCGAGGCCGAGCCGCCGTCCGACGACTGACAGGCCGCTGCCGCAAAAACCGTGAGTACGCAGGCCAAAGCCAGCGTCCATCGCTGCCGGAGCATGGGTCCCCTCCCGACGGGCCGGCGCCCGCCGCCGACCAGAGGCCCCACCTTGGCAGAGATCACTGGTTATCGAAACGCTTAAGGCCGGGACAGAGCCTCGTCACCGTCCCGGCAGTGCTGAGCGGGGGCGGCGGCGGGGCGTCGACACCGAAGACACCGGTCCCGGCTACACGGGTTTGGGGGCGTCAGCGGTGAGACTGGCGGACATGACCGAGTCCGCCGTTCCCCGCTGGCTGCCGCGCGCGCTGGCGCTCGCGCTGCTGTTCTACGCCGGGTTCCTGATCAGCGAGTGGGCGCTCGGACGCCTGAAGGACCTGCTGATCACGCTGCTGGTGTCGATGTTCGTGGCGTTGGCGATCGAGCCGGCCGTGGACGCGATGGCGCGGCGCGGGATGCGGCGGGGCGTCGCGGTGATGTTCGTGTTCGTGGTGCTGCTGGCGTCGGTGGCGCTGTTCGTGTTCGCGCTCGGGTCGCTGTTCGTGGACCAGGTGGTGCAGTTCGCGGGGAACCTGCCGCACTATGTGGACTCGGTGGTGTCGTGGGTCAACCGGACCTTCGATCAGAAGATCTCGGTGCAGGATCTGCAATCGAAGCTGTTGAGCGACTCGAACTCGCTGAAGAACTACGCCGAGCAGCTGGCCGGGAACGTGTGGGGCGTGTCGTCGTCGGTGCTCGGCGGCGTGTTCAAGACGTTCACGGTGGCGTTGTTCACGTTCTACCTGGCGGCCGACGCCCCGAAGCTGCGCGCGGAGCTGGTGTCGTTGTTCCCGCCGGGGCGGCAAGGCGCGATCATGCGCGCGTGGAAGATCGCGCTGGAGAAGACCGGCGGGTACATCTACTCGCGGGCGCTGATGGCGCTGGTCTCGGGGGTCGCGCACGGGATTCTGTTCTGGATCATCGGGTTGCCCTACGCGTTGGCGCTGGCGATCTGGGTCGGATTGGTGTCGCAGTTCATCCCGACCGTGGGGACGTACCTGGCCGGGGCGCTGCCGATCCTGATCGCGCTGACCAACGGGAGGCCCGGCGCAGCCATCGTGATCTTGGCGTTCGTGGTGGTCTACCAGCAGTTCGAGAACTACATCCTGCAACCCCGGATCACGGCCAAGACGGTCGAGATCCACCCGGCGGTGGCCTTCGGGGCCGTCATCGCGGGCGCGGCGCTGCTGGGTGGGGTTGGTGCGATTATTGCGATCCCCTTGACGGCCACGGTGCAGAGTTTCGTCTCGGCGTACATCACCCGCTACGAAGTGGCCGAGCCGGAACCGGCGGAGCGCGGATCCGCCTGACCGTCTGGCCGCCTGACCGCCTGACCGCCTGGCGCCCGGCCGCCTAAGGCACGAACCGGTAGCCGGTCCCGTACTCCGTCATGAGGTGCCGCGGGTTCTGCGGATCGTCCTCAAGCTTGCGCCGCAGGCGGGCCATGTGGAAGCGCAGGTATCCGGCCTCGCCGGTGTGGCTGTTGCCCCAGACGTCGGCGAGCAGGCGCGAGGTGCTGACGAGCTGGCCCGGGTGGCGGAGCAGGATCTCCAGCAGGGCCCACTCGGTGCGGGTCAGGCGGACGGTCTCGCCCTCGCGGCTGACGCTGTGCGCGACCAGGTCGACCTCGCAGCCGCCCAGGCGTACCGAGCTGGTCCCGGCGCTGCCGAGGCCTGCGGCGACCTGCTGGTGGCGGCGGATCACGGCGCGCAGCCGGGCCAGGAGCTCCTCCATGGCGAACGGTTTGGTGACGTAGTCGTCGGCGCCGGCGTCGAGGGCGTGGATCTTCTCCCCCGGGTCGGTCCGGCCGGACAGCACCACGATCGGGACCGTCGTCCAGCCGCGCAGGCCGAGGATGACCTCGACGCCGTCCATGTCCGGCAGGCCCAGGTCCAGCAGGACGGCGTCGGGCAGGCGGCGGGCGGCCGAGGCGAGGGCGTCGACGCCGTTGGCGGCGGTCTCGACCTCGTAGGTGCGGGACTTGAGATTGATGCGCAGGGCGCGCAGGATCTGCGGTTCGTCGTCGACGACCAGGATGCGGGTCACTGGCTCCCTCTGTTCCGGTGGGAGTGGGCGGCGGGCGGTGGGCTGGGACCCGGGGACAGGGCCGACGACTGAGAAGCCGGGCACTGTGACAAGTCAACATGCTTGATCGGCGGCCGGGACGTTTGCTCGCGGAATGCAAACGGCGGCCGGGGCGATGCAAACGCCGATGTTCACGCTCGGACCGCGAGACCAAAGCCCCAGAAGCACCGATAGCGGCCGGAAACAGGACACGGCCGGCGGGGCCAGCACGCCCCGCCGCGCGCCGGCCCCGCCGGTCGATCCTCCATCTTCAGGCCCGGGCCCGGTCCCCGGAAAGGCTTCTGAGTGCGGGAATGTGGGTCAGCCCGCGGCGGCGACCGGGTGGTTCTTGTCGAGGGCGAGGTTCAATGTGACGACGTTGACGTATTCCTCGCCAAGGAAGCCCAGGTTGCGGCCGTCGGTGTTTTCCTTGATGGCTTTGCGCACCACGGACAGGTCGAGGTTGCGGGCTTTGGCGACCGAGGGAGCCTGGTAGTCGGCGTTCTCCACCGAGATGCCGGGGTCCTCTCCGGAGCCGGAGGCGGTGACGGCGTCCTCGGGGACCTTGGCCGGGTCGATGCTGTAGGCCTTGGCGTAGGCGTCGATACGGCCGCGGATGGTGTCCTTCAGGGTCGGGTCGTTGGTGCCGCGGTTGCCGCCGCCGGACAGGGTGTAGTTGCAGCCGGGGTCGGTGGGGCCGCCGGAGGCGTTGGACGGCCGGGCCTGGAAGTACTGCGCCAGGGCGTCGCCGTTCTTGTCGACGTACTGCTGGCACAGCAGGCTGCTGCCCACGACCTGGCCGGAGGCGTCGGTGATGAGGGAGCCGTTGGCCTTGTTCTTGAAGGCGAGCTGGGCGATGCCGGTGACCATCAGCGGGTAGGCGATTCCGAGGATGATCGTGAAGACCACCATGGCCCGGACGGCGGCGGTGTGCCGCCTGATCGCTGCTCCGAATTTCATGTCGGTCGGCTCCTTCCTACTTCAATCCGGGGACGGTCTGGACGACCAGGTCGATGAGTTTGATGCCGACGAACGGCAGGGCCAGGCCGCCGGCGCCGTAGATCCACAGGTTGCGGCGCAGCAGCGCGGATGCCGAGGACGGCTTGTAGCGCACGCCGCGCAGGGCCAGCGGGATCAGCCCGATGATGATCAGCGCGTTGAAGATGATGGCGCTGGTGATCGCGGACTTCGGAGAGTGCAGGCCCATGATGTTCAGGACGTGCAGGCCCGGATAGACCACGGTGAACATGGCCGGGATGATCGCGAAGTACTTGGCGACGTCGTTGGCGATGGAGAACGTCGTCAACGCCCCCCGCGTGATCAGCAGCTGTTTGCCGATCTCGACGATCTCGATCAGCTTGGTCGGGTTGGAGTCCAGGTCCACCATGTTCCCGGCCTCCTTGGCGGCCGAGGTGCCGGTGTTCATGGCCACGCCGACGTCGGCCTGCGCCAGGGCGGGGGCGTCGTTGGTGCCGTCGCCGGTCATCGCGACCAGCTTGCCGCCCTCCTGCTCCTTCTTGATCAGGGCCATCTTGTCCTCGGGCGTGGCCTCGGCGAGGAAGTCGTCGACGCCGGCCTCCTCGGCGATGGCCTTGGCGGTCAGCGGGTTGTCGCCCGTGATCATGACCGTCTTGATGCCCATCGAGCGCAGCTCGGCGAACCGCTCCCGGATGCCGTCCTTGACGACGTCCTTCAGATGGATCACACCGAGGGTGCGGGCCACTCCTTCGGGGGTCTTCTCGGCCACCACCAGCGGCGTTCCGCCGGCCGCCGAGATGGCGTCGACCAGCGAGCCGACCTCGCGGGTCGGGTGGCCGCCGTTGTCGCGGACCCACTTCATGACCGCCGACCCGGCGCCCTTGCGGACCTCGCGGCCGTCGGCCAGGTTCACGCCGGACATCCGGGTCTGCGCGGTGAACGGCACGAACTCCGCACCCGACAGCTCGCCGGAGTGCCGCTCGCGCAGGCCGTAGCGGGACTTGGCCAGGACCACGATCGAGCGGCCCTCGGGGGTCTCATCGGCCAGGGAGGACAGCTGCGCCGCGTCGGCGAGCACGTTCTGCTCCACCCCCGCCACCGGGACGAACTCGCTGGCCTGGCGGTTGCCCAGCGTGATGGTCCCGGTCTTGTCCAGCAGCAGGGTGTTGATGTCCCCGGCGGCCTCGACCGCGCGGCCGGACATCGCCAGCACGTTGCGCTGCACCAGCCGGTCCATGCCGGCGATGCCGATCGCCGACAGCAGCGCGCCGATCGTGGTCGGGATCAGCGCGACCAGCAGCGACACCATGACGACCAGCGACTGCGCAGCCCCGGCCCAGGTGGCCATCGGCTGCAGCGTCACCACCGCCAGCAGGAACACAATCGTCAGCGAGGCCAGCAGCACGTTCAGCGCCAGCTCGTTCGGCGTCCGCTGCCGGTTCGCCCCCTCGACCAGGCTGATCATGCGGTCGATGAACGTCTCGCCGGGCTTGGAGGTGATCCGCACCACGATCCGGTCGGACAGCACCCGGGTGCCACCGGTGACGGCCGACCGGTCGCCGCCGGACTCCCGGATCACCGGGGCCGACTCGCCGGTGATCGCCGACTCGTCGACGGAGGCCACGCCCTCGACAACGTCGCCATCACCCGGGATGATCTGGCCGGCCTCGACGACGACATGGTCGCCGAGCTGGAGATCGGTGCCGGGAACCTCCGACACCGCACCCGCCTGCCCCGGGGACCAGGAGGCCAGGCGCCGGGCCACGGTCGTGGTCTTGGCCTTGCGCAGCGTCGCGGCCTGCGCCTTGCCGCGGCCCTCGGCCACCGCCTCGGCCAGATTCGCGAACACCACGGTCAGCCACAGCCACACCGTGATCACCCAGGCGAACACCGAGGGGTGCGCGATCGCCTGCCAGGTGGTCAGGACCGACCCGATCTCGACCACGAACATCACCGGGTTCTTCACCATGGTGCGCGGATCGAGCTTCTTCAAGGCGTCCGGAAGCGACTTCCAGAGCATCCGCGGATCCAGGAACCCGCCGCCGACCCGGCGCGGCTCGGCGCCGTCCGGCTTCGGCCGGGGAGCCGGGGAGGAAGGCTTCTCAGCCAGCGTATTCGTGGACATCAGTGCAGTCCTTCAGCGAGCGGGCCCAGCGACAGGGCCGGGAAGTAGGTGAGGCCGACGACCAGCAGCACGGTGCCGAGCAGCATCCCGGCGAACAGCGGCGAGGCCGTCTTCAAGGTGCCTTCGGATTCCGGGACCGGCTTCTGCCTGGCCAGGGATCCGGCCAGCGCCAGGACCCAGATCATCGGCAGGAACCGGCCGAACAGCATCGCCAGCGCACCGGCGGTGTTCCACCAGTGGGTGTTGCCGCCCAGGCCGGCGAAGGCCGAGCCATTGTTGTTGCCCATCGAGGTGAAGGCGTACAAGACCTCTGAGAAGCCGTGCGGACCGGAGTTCGTCATCCGCGCCGTCTCACCCGGCAGGGCCATCGCGATGCCGGTGAAGACCAGCACCACCGCCGGGGTGGTGAGGATGTACAGGGCCGCGTACTTCATCTCGGCCGGCCGGATCTTCTTGCCCAGGTACTCCGGCGTGCGCCCGACCATCAGACCGGCGACGAACACCGTGATGACGGCCAGGACCAGCATGCCGTAGAGCCCTGATCCGGTACCTCCCGGTGCGATCTCGCCCAGCATCATGTTGAACATCGCCGCACCGCCGCCGAACGGCGTGTACGAGTCGTGCATCGAGTTCACGGCACCGGTCGAGGTCAACGTCGTCGACGTCATGAACAACGTCGAAGCCGGAATGCCGAACCTGGCCTCCTTGCCCTCCAACGCCGCATGCCCGTTGGCCAGGTCGATGCCGTGGTGGTGCACCTCGAAGAACGTCGCGAACGCCAGCGAACCCACCCAGATCGCGGCCATGACCGCGAGGATCGTGTAGCCCTGCTTGTGCGAGCCGACCATCTTCCCGAACGTCCGCGGCAGCGCGAACCCGATCACCAGCAGCAGATAGATCTCAATGAGGTTGGTGAAGCCATTGGGGTTCTCAAAGGGATGAGCGCTGTTGGCGTCGAAAATGCCGCCGCCATTGGTGCCCAGGAGTTTGACGACTTCCTGCGACCCGGTTCCGGCGGTGTACAGGTTCTGGTCCCCGTTGATCGTGTGCACCACGGTCAGGTGCTCGCCCAGCGACTGCGTGACGCCGCCGGCGATCAGGACCATCGCGAACACGATGGAGAACGGCAGCATCAGGCGGATCAGGATCCGGGTGAGGTCCACCCAGAAGTTGCCCAGCCGGTCGGTCCGGTTCCGGGTGAAACCACGGATCAGCGTCGCGACGACGGCGATGCCGACGGCGGCCGAGACGAAGTTCTGGACCGTCAGACCGATCATCTGCGCCAGATAGCCCAGGGTGTTCTCGCCGTAGTAGTTCTGCCAGTTGGTGTTGGTGACGAACGAGGCAGCGGTGTTGTACGCCAAATCCGCCTGCATCTTCGGCATGCCCAGCGCCATCATCAGGTGGTGCTGCACCCGCAGGATCAGATAAAGCAGCAGAACGCCGACAGCCGAGATCGCGAAAACCGACCGCAGATAGACGCCCCAGGTCTGGTCCGCCTCGGCGTCCACACCCATCGTCTTGTACAGAACCTTCTCCGCACGAAGGTGCTTCTTCGTGGTGAGAATGTGCGCCATGTAGTCGCCGAGCGGCCGGTAGGAGACCGCCAGCAGCAGGACCAGAGCGGCGACCTGCAGCACGCCGGCCCAGGTGTCCGACATCAGAACTTCTCCGGGAGGATCAGGGCCGCTATCAGGTAGCCGACCAGCAGGACCGACACGACCAGGCCGACGATGTTCTCAGCGCTCAAGACGTTCGACCCCCTTGACGATCAGGGCCAGCAGACCGAAGAAAGCGATCGTGAGCCCGACGAAAACCACGTCGGCCATCAGGTGCTCCTTGACTTGGGGAAACGGGGTACGCGGATCAGTCAAGTCGCGCCGATCGCGGTTTCCGGGGCCGCAAGCGGGATGCAAGCGCGGCCGCCGGTTATGCGCACGCGGTCCAAACACGCGACGCGGACATGCGACCTGAACATCCGACCCGGACACGCGACGCGGACATGCGACCCCGTGACGGCCCGCCTACGATCCGTGAGGTGACCGGATACCGATTGTTCGGAACGACCCCCAGGTGCTGCTCATGAGCGAGATGCCGGTGATCCGTCAGGCCGACCTGATTGTCCGCGGCGGGCGGATCCACACCCTGGACCCGGCCGGGACCGTGGTGTCGTCGCTGGCGGTGGTCGGCGACGAGATCGCGGCGATCGGCGACGACCGCGAGACGGCGGCCCTGGTGGGCCCGTCCACGGAGGTGCTCGACCTGGCCGGGCGCACCGTCGTCCCCGGTCTGCACGACTCCCACCTGCACCTGGCCGACGCCGGGAACAGCTGGAACCTCCAGGTGCGCTGGGACGGCGTCCCCTCGCTGGCCGACGGGCTGCGGCTGCTCCGGCGGCGGGCCGCGCAGGCCGCTCCCGGGCAGTGGGTGCAGGTGATCGGCGGATGGTCCGAGGCCCAGTTCGCCGAGCACCGGCTGCCGACCCTCGCCGAGCTCGACTCGGTGTCGGCGGAGGTGCCGGTCCTGGTGGTCTTCCTGGACACGGCGGCGTTCCTCAACGGCGCCGCCGTCCGCGCCCTCGGCTACGACAAGACCACGCCGGACCCGCCCGGCGGCGAGTTCCGGCGCGACAACGCCGGGAACCCCACTGGGCTGCTGATCGCCCGGCCCGGCCCGGCGGTGCTGGCGCCGGCCGTCCAGGGCGCACAGCAGCTCGACGAGGAGGGGCGCCTGAACTCCACCCACCGCTTCCTGCACGAGCTGAACCGCCTCGGGGTGACCGGGGCGATCGACGCCGGGGCCACCGGCTTCCCGGACTGCTACGGCGCCCTGCGGACGCTGTGGGCGCAGAACCGGCTGAGCGTGCGCACGGCGCTGAACGTGTCCGCCTCGCGGCCCGGACGGGAGCGCGAGGACCTGGAGCGGCTCACCGAGGACCTCGAACGCGGGACCGACGGCCTGTTGTGGTTCAACGGCGTCGGCGAGGCGCCGGTCCTGGACGGCGTCGACTTCTCCAACTTCGCCCAGCCCCGGCCGGAGCTGTCCGACGCCCTGGGCCGGGAGCTGGAGCCGGTGGTGCGGCTGCTGGTGGAACGGCGGTGGCCGTTCAGCTTCCACGCCACCTACGACGAGTCGATCCAGCGGTTCCTGGGCGTGCTGGAGAAGGTCGACCGCGACCTGCCGTTCGACGGGCTGCGCTGGGCCGTGGAGCACGCCGAGACGATCCGGCCGGAGACCATCGACCGGGTGGCGGCGCTCGGCGGCGGGATCACGGTGCAGCATCGGATGGCCTATCGCGGCGAGCAGTTCCTGAAGCGGTACGGGCCCGACGCGGCCCGGCGGGCGCAGCCGGTGATGGAGATGCTCACGCGCGGCGTGCCGGTGGGCGGCGGCACCGACGGCACGTGGCTGGCCTCGGCGAACCCGTGGGAGGCGCTGCGGTGGTTCACGACCGGCACCACCCTCGGCGGGCTGGAGATGTGGCGCCCGGAGGACCGGCTGGACCGCACGCTGGCGCTGCGGCTGTTCACCGGCGGGAGCGCGTGGTTCACCGGCCAGCAGCGGCGGCGCGGCGAGCTGGCGCCGGGGATGCTGGCGGACTTCGCGGTGCTGTCGGCGGACTACTTCATCGTGCCGGACGACGAGCTGGCCGGGCTGGAGTCGGTGCTGACGGTGGTCGGCGGCCGGGTCGTGCACGAGGCCGGTCCGCGCCCGCCGGCCTGACCCGACCCGACCCGGACCCGCCGCCGCGAATCGCAAACGTGATGCAAACGCCTATGGTCAGCTGGCACTTCACGGCCATGGGACGATCGATCACGTGACGGATTCGGCGGACTTCCCGGGCCGCGCGGTGACGCCGCGATGAGCCAGCGCGGCCGGCTGCGCGTCTACCTCGGGGCGGCGCCCGGCGTGGGCAAGACGTACCACATGCTCGACGAGGCCCAGCGGCGCGCCGAGCGGGGCGGCGACGTCGTCGTCGGGTTCGTGGAGGCCCACGACCGGCCGCACACGCAGGCGATGGTCGACGGCCTGGAGGTCGTGCCCCGGCGCCGGATGGAGTACCGGGGCGCCGAGTTCGAGGAGATGGACCTCGAAGCGGTCCTGGCCCGGCACCCCTCGGTGGCGCTGGTGGACGAGCTCGCGCACACCAACGTACCGGGCTCGCGCAACGCCAAGCGCTGGCAGGACGTCGAGGACCTGCTGGCGGCCGGGATCGACGTCATCACCACGGTCAACGTGCAGCACCTGGAGTCGCTGAACGACGTCGTGCAGAAGATCACCGGCGTGCCGCAGCGCGAGACCGTGCCGGACGAGGTGGTGCGGGCCGCGGACCAGATCGAGCTGATAGACCAGGCCCCGGAGGCGCTGCGCCGCCGGATGGCGCACGGCAACATCTACAAGCCGGAGAAGATCGACGCGGCGCTGTCCAACTACTTCCGCCCCGGCAACCTCGGCGCGCTGCGCGAGCTGGCGCTGCTGTGGGTGGCCGGCCGGGTGGACGAGGCGCTCCAGCACTACCGGGACCAGCACGGCATCGACAAGGTCTGGGAGACCCGCGAGCGCGTCGTGGTGGCGCTGACCGGCGGACCGGAGGGCGCCACGCTGGTGCGGCGGGCGGCCCGGATCGCGCAGCGGCTCGGCGCCAAGGGCTCGGACCTGATGGCGGTGCACGTGGCCCGCTCCGACGGGTTGACCGGGGCCTCCCCCGCCACCCTGGCCGAGCAGCGGGAGCTGGTGGAGTCCCTCGGCGGCAGCTTCCACTCGGTGGTCGGGGACGACGTCCCGGAGGCGCTGCTCCAGTTCGCCCGGGCCGAGAACGCCACGCAGCTGGTGGTCGGGGTGTCGCGGCGGGGCCGGCTGGAGCGGTTCCTGAACGGCGGCTACGGCATCGGCGAGACCGTGGTGCAGCGCTCCGGCGACATCGACGTGCACATGGTGACGCACGAGCGCTCGGCGGCCGAGCGCAGCCGGTGGACCTGGGTCAAGCGGGTGGTGCGGCAGCCGGAGACCGGGCCGCGCTGGTGGGGGCCGGTGGCCGGGCTGGTGGTGCCGGTCCTGCTGACGCTGGTGCTGGCGAATCTGCGCGGCCAGCTGCACCTGACCAACCAGGTGCTGATCTTCCTGGCCGGGGTGGTGGCGGTGGCCCGCCTGGGCGGGCTGCGGTCGGCGTTCTTCGCCTCGCTCACCGCCTCGCTGCTGCTGAACTACTACTTCATCAGCCCGTTCTACCGGCTGACCATCAACGATCCGCAGAACATCGTGGCGCTGGTGGTGTTCACGCTGGTGGCGCTGATCGTGGCCTCGGTGGTGGACTTCGCCTCGCGGCAGGAGCGGCGGGCGGCGAAGGCCAGCGCGGAGGCCGAGACGCTGTCCGAGCTGGCGCGGTCGGTGCTGCGCGGGGACGAGGCGATCGGGGCGCTGCTGGCCCGGTTCCGGGAGACGTTCGGGATGGAGTCGGTGTCGCTGCTGGAGCGCGCGGAGCCGGACTCGCCGCTGCTCCCGGACGAGGCCGACGACCCGGAGGCGTGGCGGATGGTGGCCGCGACCTCGGCGTCCGGGGCGATGCCGTGCCGGGCCCCGGCCCAGGGCGACGTGGTGGTGCACGCCGGGCCGGACGCGATGCTGGTGCTGTGCGGGCGCACGCTGCCGGCCTCGGACCAGCACGTGCTGACCGCGTTCGCGGCGCAGGCGGCGGTGGCGCTGGAGCGGTCGAAGCTGGCCCGGCAGGCCGCCGAGGCGGTGCCGCTGGCGGCGGCGGACAAGATGCGCACGGCGCTGCTGGCCGCGGTGTCGCACGACCTGCGCACGCCGCTGTCGGCGGCGAAGCTGTCGGTGGCGTCGCTGCGGGACACCTCGGTGCAGTGGTCCGAACAGGACCGCGCGGAGCTGCTGGCCGGGGCCGAGGAGTCGCTGGACCGGCTGTCGCGGCTGGTGGACAACCTGCTGGACATGAGCCGGCTGCAGGCCGGGGCGCTGAACCTGGCGCTGGAGGACGTGGCGGTCGAGGACGTGGCGGCGATGGCGCTGGACTCCCTGGGCACCGACCGGTCCGAGCGGTCCCGGGTGGAGGTCGGGGACCTGGCCGGCGTGCCGGACGTGGTGGCCGACCCGGTGCTGCTGGAGCGCGCGGTGGCGAACCTGATCGGGAACGCGCTGAAGCACGGGTCGCTGGACGTGCCGGTGCTGATCACCGCCTCGGAGCTGGCCGGGCGGGTGGAGCTGCGGGTGGCCGACCGGGGACCGGGGATCCGGCCGGCGGACTGGGAGCGGGTGTTCACGCCGTTCCAGCGCCTCGGGGACCGGGACAACACCACCGGCGTGGGGCTGGGGCTGGCGCTGGCCCGGGGGCTGGTGGAGGCGATGGGCGGGACGCTGACCCCGGAGGAGACCCCGGGCGGAGGGCTGACGATGGTGGTGTCGCTGCCGGCGGCGGGGGCCGCGAACAACGAGGGGCCCGGAGACGTTGGTCCGGGTATGAACGGGGAACAGACCGCCGCCGCTTCCGGTGCCGAGGAGCCCGCACGATGATCAAGGTCCTGGTGGTCGACGACGAACCGCAGCTGCTGCGCGCGCTGCGGATCAACCTCACCGCGCGCAAATACGAGGTCGTGACGGCGGTGGACGGCACGTCCGCGCTGGCGCTGGCGGCCCGGACCCTGCCCGATCTGGTGGTCCTGGACCTGGGGCTGCCGGACCTGGACGGCGCCGAGGTGATCAAGGGGCTGCGGGGCTGGACCGAGGTGCCGATCGTGGTGCTGTCCGGCCGTGCCGACGCCTCGGACAAGGTCGAGGCGCTGGACGCGGGCGCCGACGACTACCTGACGAAGCCGTTCTCGATGGAGGAGCTGCTGGCCCGGCTGCGGGTGGCGCGGCGGCACGCCGACCGCAACGCGCCGAAGGCGGCGGTGCAGCGGATCGGCGACTTCGACGTGGACGTGGCGGCGCACACCGTGAGCCGGGCGCCCGAGGCGCCGGAGGCGGTGCCGCTGAGCGTGCACCTGACGCCGACCGAGTGGGGCATCGTCGAGGTGCTGCTGAAGAACTCCGGCCGCCTGGTGTCGGCCAAGCAGCTGCTCAGCGAGGTCTGGGGGCACGGCTACGAGAACGACACGCCGCTGCTGCGGTTCCACTTCACGAAGCTGCGGCGCAAGCTGGAGCGGGAGCCGTCGCGGCCGGTGCACCTGCTGACCGAGCCCGGAATGGGATACCGCTTCCAGCCCTGATATTCCGGAATTCCGACACCCAGGTCCGCGCATCGCGGCAAAGTCCCCGAGTGCGGAACGCTCCAGCTCGGCGACCGGGCCGCTACTGATCTGATCAATGGACGCCCGGTCGCGGAATATGCCATCGGGCGGAACCGACGGCGCGCCGTGCATGACGCGGCGCCGCCGCCCCCATATCTGGAAGCATGCGTTCGTTGCGTTTCGTGGCCGCGTGGGGACTCGGCCTGACCCCGCTGCTCGCCTCGGCGGCCGCCGGCACCGTGCCGGCCTTCGCCGGCGGCGGCGCCGGCCTGACCCTGACCGCCACCATGGAGGGCCAGGACCAGCGGCTCCTGGTCGGCACCCAGCACCTGGTCACCATCACCGTCGCCGACACCCCCGGCGAGTCCGACCTGCGGGACATCACCGTCGGCCTGGACGACCTGGACCCGCACCCGCTGCCGGTGACCTGCCCGGCGGGCGTCGACGGCCGGCTGTCGCTGGAGCCGGGGCAGTCGTTGCAGTGCACGGCGACGGTCACGGCCGAGGTGGGCTACCGGACCCTGCTGGCGAAGGCCAGTGCGCACGTGCCGGGCGGGGAGGACCTGGTCCGGTCGGTGCCGCTGCACTACACCGGGTTCCTGCCGCCGCCACCACCGCCACCGCCACCGGCCCCGGGCCCGGCCGCCGCCGCTCCCATGATGCACGCGGCGCTGAAGGAGCCGCTGACGTCGGAGCCGGCGGCGGCCCGGCCGCATCCGGGGTTGGCGGCTCCGCCGCCACCGGCCGTGGCGCCGCCTTTGGCTGACGCGGGGGACTCGGGAAACGCGGGAGACCTGGCCGCCGCGCCGAGGGAGGCCGGGGCTTGTGACAACAGCGCCGGCGGCGACGTGCCGCGAGCCGCGAGCACGTGCTGCGTGGACGGCAAGGCGGGCGTGAGTGCCAAGCCGTGCTGCGGCAAGGTTGCGGCTGCGGCTGCGGCTGCCGGACCCGACTGCGCCAAGCTGGCGCTGGCTGCGGCCGGCGGCGGCCACAAGAACGGCTTCCTGGCCTTCACCGGCCTGTCCGGCCCGATGCTCGCGGCGATCGGCGCCGCGGGCCTCGCGTTGATCACCGGCGGCGTACTCTTCGTGCGCCGAGGCGCCCGGCGGTAGCGCCGCCCGGCCATCGTTCCGGCCCGGTACCGATCCGGCCCGGTACCGATCCGTCGTGGGATCGGGCCGGGCCCTCTTGTTTCCTGGCGGAGCGTGCCGTTCCCAAGCTTCGAACAGGGTGTTCACCGACAAGGGACGCAGATCGCGAGCGATTCGAGCACCGGAGGCGGCTCCCGCCCATTTGCCCGGACGCCACCTCCGGATAACCTCAGCGGTATGCCCCGAATCGCGCTCGTCACCGACTCCACGGCCTGTCTGTCGGCGGAGTCGGCGGCCGCTCTGGGTGTCACCGCCGTCCCGCTGGAGGTCATCATCCGGGGGACGCCCTATCGGGAGGACGCTCCCGAGACCGGGTCGGTGCTGGTCGAGGCGCTGCGGGCGCACGAGGCCGCCACGACGTCGCGGCCCTCGCCGGAGGACTTCGCAGCCGCGTACCGGGCGGCGGCGGAGGCCGGGGCGGAGGGCGTGGTGTCGGTGCACATCTCCGCCGAGCTGTCGGCCACGCTGGAGGCGGCGGAACTGGCCGCCAAGGACGCGCCGGTGCCGGTCCGGGTGCTGGACAGCCGCACCGTCGGGATGGCGCTCGGGTTCGCGGTGCTGGCCGCCGCCGAGGCCGGCCAGGACGGCGGGCACGACCTGGACGCCGTCGCCGAGATCGCCGCCAAGCGGTCGGCGACCGCCTCGGCCTTCTTCTACGTCGACACCCTCGAATACCTGCGGCGGGGCGGCCGCATCGGCTCGGCGCGCGCCCTGCTCGGCTCGGCGCTGGCGATGAAGCCGCTGCTGCACGTGGCCGACGGCCGGGTGGAGCCGCTGGAGAAGGTCCGCACCTCGGCGCGGGCCATCGCGCGCCTGGAGGAGATAGCGGTCGAGCGGACCGGCGGGGACGGTTCCTCGGTGCACATCGCCGTGCAGCATCTGGACGCCGCCGAGCGGGCCGAGGCGCTCGCCGCCCGGTTGCGGGAGCGGCTGCCCGGGCTGAGCGGGATCACGGTCTGCGAGGTCGGCGCGGTGATCGGCGCGCATGTCGGGCCCGGGGTGCTGGGAGTCATCGTCTCGCCGCTGTAGGCGCGCCGGTCGGTGGTGGGGGCGGAGTGCTCCGGGTCCTCACGCGTCCACCGTGCCCGGGCGGTCCCAGGCGTCCACGGTGTCAGGACGGTCCAAGGCGTCCACGGAATCCACCGTGTCCAGGGTCTCCGGGGTCCAGAACCGGTCGTCACGGTCGGGCGCGCGCCGGGCCGCGAGGTGTCTGCGCAGGGCCCGGAGTCCCGGGTGCCGGTTGTCGCTCCGCCAGACCAGCGAATGCGGGTAGGCCGGGGTCGGGTCGAGCACCGGGATCCGGCGCAGGTCGTGCCCGGCCGGCCAGGCGAGCCGGGTTCGGTCGCCCAGGAACGTCGCCACGTCCGAGGATCCGGCGATGACGTCCATGAGATGGTCGGTCCCGAAGTTCGGGCCCACGCTGTCGATGGCGAGCCCGAACTCCGCCGCGAGCCGCTCGTAGTAGACGCCCCACTCGACGCCGGGCACGATCCCCGGGATCCAGATCCGGTGGCCGGCCAGGCGGGCCAGGGTCGTGCTTCGCGCCGTGGCCAGCGCGTGCCGGGGTCCGACCATGAGGTCCAGGGGTTCGTCCAGCACCCGCGCCGCCTCGACGCCGGCGGGCAGCCGCCGGTCGCGGGCGACGTAGCGGAACGTGGCATCGATCGTCCCGGCCTGCACGGCCGCGATCGCGGAGTCGCCGTCGAACAGCGTGACGACGTCCAGGCCCACGTCCGGGTGCGCCTCGTGGAAGCCGCGCAGCAGCATCTTCGGCTGGCTTTTCATGGTGATGACGTCGACCCGCAGCGTCCGGCTTCCGGGCCGCACCGAGGCGACGGCGCGTTCCGCAGCCTGGAGCAGTGCCGTGGCGTGGGGCAGGAACGCCTGGCCGTCGATGGAGGGCTGGGCGCCGCGCGCGCCGCGGGTGAACAGCCGGACGTCGAGCTCCCGCTCCAACGCGGCGATGCGTTTCGACACCGCTTGTTGCGTGATCGCGAGCTCGGTGGCGGCCTCTTGGAAGCTGCCGAGGCGGGCTGCGGCGACGAAGGTCCGCACTGCGTCGAGTTCCATGACGGGTCAGCCTAGTATCACAACGATTGGTTGTGTTCAGGCCGCCTATTGGTTGTTTGACCTGGGGTTTCTTTTCTCGCTTTGATTCAGTGGTCATCGTCGGGTTGTGGGCGGACGGGGAGTGCGCGTGGCGGGCAGGCGGCTGGGTCGGCGGTTCGGGTGGCTGTGGTCCGCGTACGCGGTGAGCAGTCTGGGCACCTGGCTGGCCTTCAACGCGTTCAATGTCATCCTGATCAAGGTGCTGCGTTCCGGCCCGGTCGAGGTCGCGATGCTGGCGGCGGCCGGTCCGGCGGTCGCGGCGCTGGCGGCGGTGCCGCTCGGGCCGTGGATCGAGGTCCGGCGCAAGCGTCCGGTCATGGTGGCGATGGATCTGGTCCGGTTCGCCGCGCTCTTGACGATCCCGGTGGCATACGCGTTCGGCGCGTTGACGTTCGCGCAGCTGCTCGCGGTGTCGGTCGTCGTCGGGGCCTGCGACATCGCTTTCGGCGCGGCCTCCGGGGCCTATGTGAAGTCGATCGTCGCGCGGGAGGACTTGATGGTGGCCAGCGGCCGGTTCGAGTCGACGACGTGGGCCTCGATCGTGCTCGGGCCGCCGCTCGGGGGTCTGGCGGTGGCGACGCTCGGTCCGGTGGTGACGGTGGTGGCGGACGCGGTCAGCTATGTGCTGTCGGCGCTCGGGATCCGGGCGATCGGCGGCGAGGAGGCGAGGCCGGAGGCGGCCGAGAAGGCCGCGGCGGACGCGCCGACCGCGTCGACCACGCCGACCGCACCGAACCCACCGAACCCACCGACCGCCGCGCCGAAAGCCGGCCTGCTCGACGGCTGGCGCCACATCCTCGGCAACCCGGCGCTGCGCCCGTTGTACTTCACCAACGTCGTCGTCAATTCGCTGATCATGGCCACCGAGCCGCTGCTGGCCGTCCTCATGCTCGGCCGCCTGGGCTTCCCGCCCTGGCAGTACGGCCTGGCCTTCGCGATCCCCTGCGTCGGCGGCCTGATCGGCTCCCGGCTGTCCGCGCCGCTGGTGGCCCGCTTCGGGCGGCAGCGGGTCCTGACCGTCTCCGGCACCCTGCGCGTCCTGCCGCCGATCGGCCTGGTCTGCCTGGGACCCGGACTGGCCGGCCTGCTGCTCGTCATCGCCGTCGAGGCGGTCCTGATCACCAGCTCCGCGGTCTACGCGCCGGTCGTGGCCACCCTCCGGCTGGAGCAGACCGCATCCACGCACGTCGCCCGGGTCCTGGCGGCCTGGTCGGTCACCACCAAGGCGGGCATCGCTCTGGGCACCGCGGCCTGGGGCCTGCTGGCCGCCGCGACGAGCCCGCGCTTCGGCCTCGGCCTGGCCGGCACGCTCCTGCTACTGACGCCGGCGGTGCTGCTGGGGGCCGGGGCCCGGGCGCGGTTCGCGAATCCGGGCCCTGAATTCCAGCCCTGAGCCGACTCCGACTCCGACTCCGACTCCGACTCCGACTCCGAGCTCCAGCCCTGAGTTCCAACTCTGAGCCCATAAACGCCGAGGGCCTGGTGCCGATCGCGCTCGCGATCGGCACCAGGCCCGGCAGAACGTCGTCCGGCCGCGGTTACGCGGGCACCACGTTCACCAGCTTCGGCGCCCGCACGATGACCGTCCGCACCCCGCGACCCTCCAGGGCCCGCTGCACGCCCTCGGAGGCCAGCGCCAGCTCGCGCAGCGCGTCCTCGGCGATGCCCGGCGGCACCTCCAGGCGGTCCTTGACCTTGCCGGCCACCTGGACCACGCAGGTCACCGTCTCGTCGACCAGGTACGCCGGGTCGGCGACCGGGTAGCCGGCGTGCGCCACCGTGTCGGTGCGGCCCAGGCGGGACCACAGCTCCTCGGCGATGTGCGGGGCGAACGGGGCGGTCAGCACCACCAGGGTCTCGGCGGCCGGGCGGGGCACCGCGGGCAGTCGGGTCAGGTGGTTGTTCAGCTCGATCAGCTTGCTGATCGCGGTGTTGAAGCGCATCGCCTCCATGTCGTTGCGCGCGCCGTCGATCGTCTTGTTCAGGATCCGCAGCGTGGCCTCGTCGGGCTCGGCGTCGGTGACGGTGACCTCGCCGGTCTCCTCGTCGACGATGTTGCGCCACAGCCGCTGCAGGAAGCGGAAGGAGCCGATGGAGGCGCGGGTGTCCCAGGGCTTGGACATGTCCAGCGGGCCCATCGACATCTCGTAGATCCGCAGGGTGTCGGCGCTGTACTCGTCGATCATGTCGTCCGGGGAGATCACGTTCTTCAGCGACTTGCCGATCTTGCCGAAGTGCTGGGTGACCTTCTCGCCCTGGTAGTAGTGGGCGCCGTCGACCTCCTCGACCTGGTCGGCCGGGACGTAGACCTCGCGGGCGTCGGTGTAGGAGGCGCCCTGGATCATGCCCTGGTTGAACAGCTTGCGGAACGGCTCGGCGCTGGTGACGTGGCCCAGGTCGAACAGCACCTTGTGCCAGAAGCGGGCGTACAGCAGGTGCAGCACGGCGTGCTCGGCGCCGCCAACGTACAGGTCGACGCCGCCGGTGTCGGCCGCGTCCCGGGGGCCCATCCAGTACTTCTCGGCCTCGGCGTCGACGAACCGGCTGTCGTCGTCCGGGGACAGGTAGCGCAGGTAGTACCAGCAGGAGCCGGCCCACTGCGGCATGGTGTTGGTCTCGCGGCGGTACCGGCGGGGCCCGTCGCCCAGGTCCAGGGTGACGTTCACCCATTCGGCGGCGCGGGACAGCGGCGGCTCGGGGGCGCTGGTGACGTCGCCGGCCTCGAAGGTCTTCGGCGAGAAGTCGTCGACCTCGGGCAGCTCCAGCGGCAGCATGGACTCCGGCAGGGCGCGGGCGACGCCGGCGTCGGGGCCGTCGACGGCGTAGACGATCGGGAACGGCTCGCCCCAGTAGCGCTGGCGGGAGAACAGCCAGTCGCGCAGACGGTAGGTGACGGTGCCCTCGCCGATGCCCTTTTCCCGCAGCCATTCGGAGACGGCGCGGATGGCGGCCGGGACCGGCAGGCCCTCCAGGCTGATCTCGTCGTTGGCGGAGTCCGTGATCTGCGCGGTCTTGGAGTCGTAGGACTCGGTCCACTCGGTGACGTCCGTCGGCCAGTCGGCCGGGGGCGCCACGACGATCCGCATCGGCAGGTCGAAGGCCCGGGCGAACTCGAAGTCGCGCTGGTCGTGGGCCGGGACGGCCATGATCGCGCCGGTGCCGTAGCCCATCAGGACGTAGTCGGCGATGAACACCGGGACGCCCTCGCCGTTGACCGGGTTGACCGCGAAGGTGCCGGTGAACACACCGGTCTTCTGGCGGCCCTCGGTCTGCCGCTCGACCTCGGTCTTGGCGGCGGCCTGGGCCCGGTAGGCGGCGACCGCCTCGATCGGGGTGGCGTGGCCGCCGGTCCACTCCGGCTTGGTGCCGGCCGGCCAGGCCCGGGCGACGAAGGAGTCGACCAGCTCGTGCTCGGGGGCCAGCACCATGTAGGTGGCGCCGAACAGGGTGTCGGGCCGGGTGGTGAAGATCTCGATGGTCTTGCTCGCGCCGTCCACGGCGGTCACCGGGAAGTGCACGCGGGCGCCCTCGGAGCGGCCGATCCAGTTGCGCTGCTGCAGCTTGATCGGCTCGGGCCAGTCCAGCCGGTCCAGGTCGCCCAGCAGCCGGTCGCCGTACTCGGTGATGCGCATCATCCACTGGCGCAGGTTGCGCTTGAACACCGGGAAGTTGCCGCGCTCGGAGCGGCCGTCGGCGGTGACCTCCTCGTTGGACAGCACGGTGCCCAGGCCGGGGCACCAGTTCACCGGGGCCTCGGCGATGTAGGCCAGCCGGAAGGAGTCGACGACGGCGGCCTGCTCCTGCGCGGACAGGATGTCCCAGGCGCGGCCGTCGGGGGTGGCGCGGGTGCCGTCGGCGAACTGGGCGATCAGGGCGGCGATCGGGCGGGCCCGGTCGGCGTCCCGGTCGTACCAGGAGTTGAAGATCTGCAGGAAGATCCACTGCGTCCACTTGTAGAAGGACACGTCGATGGTCGACACGCCGCGGCGGGTGTCGTGGCCGAAGCCGATGCGGTGGATCTGCTCGCGGTAGCGGGCGATGTTGGCCTCGGTGCTGATCCGGGGGTGCACGCCGTGCTCGACGGCGTACTGCTCGGCGGCCAGGCCGAAGGCGTCCATGCCGATGGTGTGCAGGACGTGGTGGCCGGTCATCATCTTGTAGCGGCCCAGCACGTCGGTGGCGATGTAGCCCAGCGGGTGGCCGACGTGCAGCCCGGCGCCGGAGGGGTACGGGAACATGTCCAGGATGTAGGCCTTGGGGTCGGACATGTCGGCGGGGTGGTTCGGCACCTCGAAGGTGTGGTTCTCGGCCCAGTAGTCCTGCCACTTGGGCTCGATGTCGGCGGCCACCGCGGCGGTGTAGCGGAACTTAGGCTCGTCGCTGGGCTTCGGCTGTGAAGTCTGCTCGCTCATTGTGGTCAAGTCTCCGCGGGTACGTCTGATGGGAAAGAACTGGGCTGGAAAAGAAAAAACCCCTCGGACATGGAGGGGAGCCGCGCTGACCCGGAACCCGTGCTCGGCCCGGTCTCTTTCAGCGCGGCTACATAAGGAGCAGCGTCACAGCCCGCATGCCTCAAGGGTACCAGCGGTGCCCCGCGGATATCCGCCCTACCTGCGCAGCAGCCCCAGGACCAGCAGGACCTGCGCGAGGTGGTACGTGACGATGATCGGGACGTCCAGGTCCCAGTCACGGCGCACGAACCGGGTCCAGCCGATCATCGCGTCGGAGGCGGCGAACAGCAGCGCGCCGGGGATGATCCGCAGGTCGCCGGTCCACCACGCGGCCACCACCATCAGCGAGATGACGGCGACGTAGGCCAGCACCGGCCCGGCGAGCGCCTGGTCCTCGGCCCTGGCGGCGGCGTGGACGCGCAGGCCGACGGTGGCGAACAGGGCTCCGGCGAGCACCAGCCCGGTGAGCACGAAGGAGATGGCGTAGCCGCCGTGGGCGCGCAGGCTGACGAAGGCGGTTATGTAGGCGACGTGTGCGAGCAGGAAGGCACCCAGGCCCAGGACGAAGTTGCGGGCGGCGGCCGGCGAGTCCTCGGGGAGCATCAGGAAGATGTCGCCGACCAGGCTCAGGGTCAGCGCGGCGACCGTGGTGACGACCAGATAGGCGGTCGCGTGGTGCGGGGCGGGGACGTTCGGAGCGGCGTGGTCGTGCGCCATGGCCAGTGCGGCGCCGATCAGCAGGAGCAGGGTCAGCGGCTTGGCGGCGTACTCGGCGGCGCGGGCGGCCGGGTCGTGGGCACGCCGGGCAACAGCGACCCAGTCGGTGAGGGCCGCCAGGAGGGTGAGGGAGACGAGGAGGGTCGAGGTGAGGGGCACAGCCGAAAGCTACTACCGGGTAGCTTGGCTGTCAGCCCTGCTGCGGAGGGGTGGCGGCGGTCGTCGGGTCCGTTTGCGGATCCGATTCCGGCGCCGGTTCCGATGCTGGTTCGGACGCCGGTTCCGACTCCTGTTCCGACTCCTGTTCCGGCGCGGGTGCCGGCTCCGGCGCGGGTTCGCACTTGCGCCGTCGGCGTAGGAACCGGGGCGTCGGGAACGCCAGGAAGCCCTCGGCGCGCCCGGCAGCGATCGCGATCCGGGCCAGGTCGCGGGCCTTCGGGAAGCACAGGTAGCGCGGCTCCCACACCGGCCGGTACTTCATGTTGGCCCGGTACAGCGACTCCAGCTGCCACCAGCGGGAGAACACGGACAGCACGACGCGCGCCAGGCGCAGGAACGGCCCGGCGCCGATCCGCCCGGCGCGTTCGAAGATGCTGCGGAACATCGCGAAGTTGAGCGAGACGCGTTCCACGCCGTGCTCCGGGCCGGCGTTGATCAGGTCGATGACCATGAACTCGACCAGGCCGTTCTCGGTGCCGCGCTCGCGGCGCATCAGGTCCAGCGACAGTCCTTTGACCCCCCAGGGCACGAAGGACAGCAGGGCCCTGAGCACGCCGTCGGCGTCGAGGCACTCCACCATCACGCACTGGCCGTCGGCCGGGTCGCCGAGCCGGCCCAGCGCCATGGAGAACCCGCGTTCGACCGCGCCGTCGCGCCAGTCGTCGGCGCGGCGCATGAGCTGGGCCATCTCCGGGCGGGGGATGTCGGCGTGGCGGCGGATGCGGGTGCGGTAGCCAGCCCGCTCGACCCGGTTGTAGGCCTGGCGGACCACGCGCATGGCCCGGCCCTCCAGGGTGAACTCGTCGACCTCGACCACCGCCTCGTCGCCGAGCTCGATGGCGTCCAGGCCGAAGCGGGACAGCACCTTGCCGCCCTCCTCGGAGGCGCCCATCACGGCCGGGACCCAGGCGTGCTGGCGGGCCTCGGCGAGCCAGGCCTCGATGGCGCCGGGCCAGGCCTCGACGTCGCCGATGGGGTCGCCGGCGGCCAGCGACACGCCGCCGACCGGGCGGTAGGCCACGGCCGCCTTGCCGGTCGGGGACCACATCACGGCCTTGTCGCGGCGCAGCGCGAAGTAGCCCAGGGAGTCCTGGTCGCCGAACTTGTCCAGCAGCGCGCGCAGCCGGGCGTCGTCGCGCGGCTCGTGCCGGACGCTGCCGCGCCGGGGCTGGAACAGCGCCCAGGCCACGGCCAGGATCATCACGCTGCCCAGGAAGTTGACGGCCACGTCCACCCAGTGCGGCACCTCGACGGCGGTGTCGTACCACCACAGCCCGGTGCCGGCCATGCCCGCCTTGAGCGTGTAGAGGGCCTGGTCGCCGAGGTCGGTGTGGGGGTTGGCGTCGTTCCAGGCCACCAGGGTGATCCCGATCAGCGTCGACAGCGCGGCGGAGACGCCGAGCACGACCAGCGCCAGGCGGAAGTTGGCGGCGTCGAAGACCGCGTAGAACTCCTTGCGGGCCCAGACCACCAGCGCGACGAACACCGCCTGGATCAGGAAGGACACGATCAGCGGGGGCAGCGGCTGCAGGTCGGCCCAGGTCAGGTCGTCGAACAGATAGCTGACGGCGAGCCAGCCCAGCGGGCCGACGAACACGCCGAGCACCATCAGCAGCCACCAGGCCACGCGTTTGCGGCGGCGCACCGCCGCGGCCAGCATCAGCATCAGCACGCCGAAGCCGAGCGAGGGCACGCCGAGCAGGAAGCCCAGGCTGAACAGGATGTAGTCGGGCAGCCGGTCGATCCGCTCGTTGGTGCGCGGCGACAGCGCCGACAGGATCGACATCAGCGCCACGATCCGGCAGTACCAGACCAGCACAGCGGGGATCCGGGCCCGGAAGCGCCGGGCCCGGCCGGTGCTCGCTGTCTCCGTCATCCGCGCCCTTACCTCCGGGTATGTCATGGTTCGTCACCGATCCCGCTCCAATCTACTCAACGCCGGGGTTCATCCGGGTGCGCCGGGCGGCGGACCGGCCCGCGACTCCCCCGCACCGGGTGGGTCCGGGACTTTTCCTGGTAACCTCCGCATCGCCGCGGGTGGGGCGGTGGCTATCGATCACTTGCGGACCGAAGGTTGGGGGGCGTGACCATGGACCAGCAGTCCGGGAGGCGGCTGCCTGCGCGGCAGGGCCAGGGACGGCCGCCCACGGCCGAGGAGATGGCCCGCCTGGGACAGCAGCAGCCGGAGTCCGGCGGCCGGCCGGCGGGCGGACCGCCGCCGGGCCTGCAGCCCGGCGCGCACCAAGGGCAGCACGACGGTCAGCCGAACGTGGTGCGGCCGTTCGTGCGGCAGGCCGAGGGGGACGGGCGGCAGTACCCGCAAGGGCAATTCCCGCAGGGAGAGTACCCGCAGGATCAATACGGGCAGGATCAATACCCGCAGGGCGGGTATCCGCAGGAGCCTTACCAGCAGGAGCCTTTCCAGCAGGGGCAGTACCCGCAGGGACCTTTTCAGCAGGGGCAGTACCCGCAGGAGCAGTACGACCACCCCGAGCCGCATGACGGCGGTGCCGGACCGCGGTGGGGCGGGGGCGAGCCCGGGTACGGGGGCGCTCCGGGTCCTGGTCCCGGGGGTATACCGGGCGGCCAAGGCGGTCCGGGCGGTCCGGCCGGTCCGGGCGGCATACCGGGTTCACAAGGCGGCATACCCGGCGGCCAAGGCGGCCCCGGCCCCTCCGGCCCCAGCACCAGCCTGATCCCCACGCCCATGCCCGCGCCGCGCGCCGTCGCCCGGCAGATCCGCCCCGGCGAGCGGCCGCCGGCGCCGGCCCGGCGTCCGATGAGCGACCTCACGACGACGATGCCGATCCTGGCCGCGCCGATCGAGGACCTCGACGTCCGCAACGCCCCGCCCGGCGAGTACGGGCACTTCCACGACCACGACGACAACGGCCGCCACCGCGCCGGGGCGCGTTCCCCGCGCACGCTGAAGGTCGCGGCGGTGCTGCTCGGCGTCGCCGCCGCCGGGGCCGCGGTGGCCGGCGCGTTCGCCGGCGGGTCCGACAAGTCCGGTACCGGCACGCCGCAGGCCGCCGGGGTGCCCACCAGCGGGGCCGCGCCGGCGCAGGTGGCCGCCGTGCCGGACGTGTCCAGCAGCGCCGCGGGCACCACGGCGGGGTCGTCGTCGAGCTCGGCGCCGACACCCACCCCGACGCCGACGCGCAGCACCAAGAGCCCGACGCCGACGAAGGCCTCGACGTCGCCGAGCACCGAGAAGACCACGCCGGAGATGGCGCCGCGGCCCAGCAGCAGCGCGCCGACCAGCAGTGCGCCGAGCACGCCGCCGAGCACGCCTCCCACCACCGCGCCGCCCACCACGCCGGCGTCCTTCGTCGCGTTGAAGTACCGCGACTCCGGTCCGGCGGTCAGCAAACTCCAGGTGGACCTGTTGGCCGCGGGCTACGGCTGGGACATGTACGGCTACCAGGACGGCCAGTTCGACCGCCCGACCAAGCGCGCGGTCCAGGATTTCCAGATGAACCACCCCGGCACCGCGGACGCCGACGGGTACGGTGTCTACGGCGCGGCAACCGCTCAAGCATTGCAGAACGCGATCAAGGGGGCTACGAACGGATAACGCCATTCCGCCTCGCGGGGGAACATCCGAGTGATAGCGTCTGTGATCACCCTAAGGTTGCGCCACACGACCGACGGAGGATCGGGAGGCAGAGATGTCCGCATCGCGGCGCCGGCCACCGGAGCCTGATTTACCCCGGATACCGGTGCGCCTGCCGGAAGCCGTGGCCGGCCTCTCCCGCCCCGACCCCGACCGCACCGGGCCCCGCGACGAAGACCCAGACCCAGAGCCGATGCCCGCGCGCACCGGCCCGAGTACCGAGGAGTTCAGCGTGGCGGAGTTCGACGGCGGACGGCGGCCCGGTCCGAGACCGAATCCCACGCCCGGCGCGCATCCCCGACAACCCGGGGCGGCCCTGCCGGTGCCGCAGGCCCGGCCGACCGGGCTGCCCGGCGACAGCGCCGCGGGACGGCGCAGCGAGACCTGGTTCACGGCGCAGCCACCGGCGGGGCAGGTCCCCGGCCAGGCCCCGGCGGCGAACCAGCACCCGTCGTTCCAGCCCAACCCGGGGCCGCGAATACCCGGACCGGGCGCGCCGAACGCGAGTCAGCATCCTTCCTGGCAGCCGCGTCCGACGGCTGACGCGGGGGGCGGTGCGGGTTCCGCGAATCAGCATCCTTCCTGGCAGCCCCGTCCGACGGCTGACGCGGGGGGCGGTGCGGCGCCTGCGAATCAACATCCTTCGTGGCAGCCGCGTCCCGCCGCGGCCGCGAGCGGTCAGCATCCGTCGTGGCAGCCGCGTCCCCATGCGGCACCGGCCCCGGCTCCGACGGCTCCCGCCGCTCAGCACCCGTCGTGGCAGTCCCACCCGGGGCAGTCCCATCCAGGGCAGTCCCACCCGGGCGCCGCTCCGGCTGCGCAGCATCCGTCGTGGCAGCCGAATCCCGGCGTGCGGCCGCAGCAGCCGAACCCGGCGTCCCAGGCCGCGCCCGGCCCGACCGCCGCGAATCAGCACCCAGGCCAGCACCCGGGCCAGCACCCGAATCAGCACCCGTCGTTCCAGCCGCGTCCGGAGAGTGCGCAGCCCGCGTCGCCGCCGTTGCCCGTCCGGCAGCCGGCTCCGCAGGGCGGTGCGCGGCCGCCGCAGCACACCGGGTTCTCCGCCGGTCTGGCCGCGCCCGCGGGTCCGCGTCCCGGTCGGCCGCTGCCGCCCGACGGCGCCCCGTCCCTCCCCTCGGTCTTCGGCCCCACCTCCGACCTGCGGCCGGAGCCGAATCCGGGTGCGAAGCCGGCCCGCCGCAAGCCCGAGTGGATCCTGTCCGCGGACCTGCGGGTGTCGGGGCAGCCGCCCGCGACGACTCCGTCCGCCGGGCGCGATCTGGCCCGCCGGCCGGGATCCGAGACCGCGATCATGCCCGCCGACGGTTCCGGCGACGACCTGCCGCCCTCGCTGCGCGCCGGCAACGGCGGCCGGCACCGGGGATCGCGCCGTCCCGCCATGCTGCGGGCCGCGGTGCCGGTGGTCGCCGTGCTGGCGGCCGGCGGCGGAGCGCTGGGCCTGGTGCACGCCACCGGGTCCGGGACGCCGGAGTCGCAGGCCCTGGACTCGGCGTCGCGCACGGCCGACTCGGCGGTGACGACCAACCTGGCCAACGCGCCCTCCGGCGTCGACGGCGCGAACGGCGACGGCCCGGCCTCCGGCTCGGACCCGGCGTCCTCCGGGTTCGACGCCACCTCGCCCGGCCCGGGTGCGCACACCGTCGGCGGGACGACCGGGGTCCGGTCCGACGCGCCCGGCGCGCCGGCCACCGTGCCCGGCAACCGCTCGGTCAGCGGTTCGGCGACCGCGGGCGCCCCGACCGGCGCGTCCACCTCCTCGCCGGTGGCGAACGGGCCGCTGCAGAGCTCCGCTCCGTCGCTGCCCGGCACGCCGGAGTCCTCGGCGCCGGTCACCACGCCGCCGACGGCCACGCCGCCGAGCGCCACCGACCCGACCGGCACGCCGCCGAGCACCCCGACGACGCCGACGCCCACGCCGCCGGCCACGACCCCGACGACGCCGAGCGACCCGCCGCCGAGCACCCCGACCCCGACGCCCACCGGGCCGACGGCCACCACGCCGACGCCGACCCCGACCGAGACCGGCGGGCAGCCCGCGCCGACCGGACGGGTGCTCCAGACCGGCGACACCGGCACCGACGTGGCGAACCTCCAGACCGAGCTGGACCGGCTGGGGACGCCGACCTGGGTACCGGTGACCGGGGTCTACGACACCCGGACCGCCGACGCGGTGGCCTACGTCCAGAACAAGCTGAACATCACCGACGACCCGCGCGGCGTGTGCGGGCCGACGACCGCGGCGGCCATCAGCACTCTGGCCGCGGCACAGAGCTGAGGCTGAGAAGGACGAACACCGCTCCGGGACCAGCACGGCACCACCGGCCGGCCGCGCCGGGTCCGGGGAGCTCCCGGCGCGGCCGGTCCCGGAGCGCCTTGCCGGAACTGGAGCAGCTTTCCGGTCCGGGAGCGGCTTCCCGGAACCGGAGCGGCTTCCCGGTCCGGGAGCGTCGTGCCGGTCCCGGAGCGTCCTGCCGGAACCGGCCCGCCGCGTCGGCCATGATGAACCCATGACAGTGTCCGACAAGTCCTGTCTCGTCACCGGCGCGGCCAGCGGCATCGGCCGCGCCACCGCGCTCGCGCTGGCCGCCGAGGGCGCGCGGCTCGTCACGGCGGACATCGACACCGCCGGCCTGGAGGCGCTGACCGCCGAGCTCGAAGCCGACGGCCGCACCGTGGTGTCGGTGACCGGCGACGTCTCCGACGACGCCGACGTCCGCAACATGGTGAACTCCGCGCTCGACGCCTACGGCCGCCTGGACGTGGCGGTCGCCAACGCCGGGATCCTCCCGCTGTCCGGCCTGCTGGAGACCACCGAGCAGGACTGGGACTCGGTGATGGCGGTCGACGGCAAAGGCATGTTCCTCACCTGCCGGCACGCCATCGCCGCGATGCACCGGCAGGGCGGCGGCGGATCCGTGGTCTGCGTCTCCTCGATCTCCGGACTGGCCGGGCAGGCGCGCCAGGCCGCCTACGGCCCGGCCAAGTTCGTCGCCACCGGGCTGACCAAACACCTCGCGGTCGAGTGGGCGCCGCACGGCATCCGCGTCAACGCCGTCGCCCCCGGCACCATCCGCACCGAGCGGGTACGGGCCCTGAAGGACGAACCGGGCGGCCCGGAGTACCTGGCCACGGTCACCGCCGCCCACCCGATGGGCCGCCTCGGCGAACCGGCCGAGGTCGCCGCGGCCATCACCTTCCTGGCCTCCGACGCCGCGTCGTTCATCACCGGCGTGGTCCTGCCGGTCGACGGCGGCTACCTCGCGCAGTAGCCGCCGCGTCCGGGACCGGGCCGGTCACGCCGCGAACGGCCCGCATCCTCGCGGGTCAGGCCGACGTGGCTCGGCGTACGGGCATGAACGTCGGCGTGGGCTGTGCGGTGAGGAATTCGGCGACCAGGGAGTACACCGCGTCAGGCTTTTCCAGAACCAGCAGATGCGAGGTGCCGGGAACGATGGCCAGTTCGGAATCCGGGATGCCTCGATAGAGCGCGATGGTGTGTTCCAGCGAGACCGTGTCGTCGTCGCCGCCCATGACCAAGGTACGGGCGGTGACTGCCCGCAGGTCTTCAGAGGTGAGAGTGGGCTCCGTCGCGGCCAACTCCAGGACCTTGCGGGCGATGACCGGGAAATGTTCCTCGCCGTCGGGGGACACCTCCCCGTGGCGGGCGCTCATCCGGCTCTGCGTCTGCTCGTCGAAGTCGACCAGAGTGCCGGGCAGATTGCCGTCGTAGTGGAAGAGTCCGCTGATGAGCACCAGTCTTCGGACCAGGTCGGGGCGCTTGAGGGCGACCAGCAGGGCGACGTCGGCTCCGTCGCTGTGGCCGACCAGGTGCGCGGGCCCGCCCACCACCTTGTCGAGGAAGGCGATGACGTCATCGGCCATCGTTTCGTAGCTGTACGGACCTTCGACGTCGGGGGTGCGGCCGTGGCCGCGCCGGTCGACGGTGTAGACGCGGAAGTCTCCGACGAAAAAGGGCAGAACAGGTGTGAACATCCGCGAATCCACGAAGCCGCTATGCAGCAGCAGCACTGGTTCGCCGTCGCCCTCGCCGTGCACGTCGTACCAGGTCGTCACATCGTTCAGCTGAATATTCGCCATGATTCAGTATGACCCGTCAGGGTGCTGGCACGGCAGGGTCAAACCTCACTGATCCGCGCCCGCCCCCGACTCCGCCGCGCAGTCCCGTGCCCCGCCGCCCCGGCCCCCGCCCGCGCCCCCTCGCCGCTCCCCCCGGCCCGCGACCGCGACCGCCCCCTCACCCCGGCGCCGACCCCCGCGCCGTACAACCCGTAGTACCGCTCCACCAGCCCGCTCTCCGCGATCGAGGCGTCCGTGGCCGCCATGTCCGGTCCGGGCGCGAACCCGTGCCCCGGCCGGGCCAGCGCGCACGCGCCCCACACCACCGCGGCCATCGTCAGGTCCGACTGCCGGGCCGGGGCGGCCGACGCCGCGTCGCCCCGCGGCAGGTTCACCGGCAGGCCGGCGGCCAGCACCGTGACCGGCCCGGCCGGCAGCAGGTACCGCATGCCGACCCGGCCCAGGTCCTCGACGCGGGTCGCGCGCCGGGCCAGCCCCGGCAGGTCGATCTCGGTCGCGCGGCCGGAGACGCTGGCCACGAAGCAGTCGCCGGCCAGGAAGTCCAGGTCCTCGCCGCCCAGGCCGGTGCGGCCGGTGGAGGAGACGATGAGCAGCGGCCGGTGCCCGTCCAGCAGCGCGGGCACCTCCGGCGAGGTCAGGTAGCCGGCCTCGTGCGCGGCGAGCAGGCGCGGCCATTCGCTGTCGAAGACCGCGACGCGCATCCGCTGCGCCCGCAGCACGGCCGCGACCTGCTCCCCCACCGTGCCGAAGCCGATCACCAGCGCCGGGGCGCCGTCGAAGCCCTCGCCGGGCAGCAGCTCGCGGATCGCGCGGACCACCGACTCGGCGATCCAGTGCGCCTCGATGCCGCGCTTGACCCTGCTCCGCGCCACGTTGAACACCGGCAGCGGCAGGTCCGCGCCGAGTCCTTCGAGCACCTCCACCCCGGCCATCGACTGCTCGACCAGGCCCCGGTAGGCCGGGAGCAGCTCCGGGGCCAGCAGCGCCAGCGCCGGGGCGACGAGCCCGCCGTCGTCGAGCACGACGCTGGGCTCCATCACCCGCGCCGCGTGCAGCCGCAGCGCCGTCTCCACGTCGGAGGCCGGCAGCACCGCGATCCCGAGCGCCGCCAGGTGCGCCTCGACCCGCCGCCGGAACTTGTGCGGACGGCCGCGGTCCAGCACGGTCATCGTCTCGGGCCGGGCCCCGAGCGCGATCAGCGTCTGCGCCTGCACCACCAGGTCCGACAGCAGATGCCCGGCCAGCAGCAGCCCGCAGCCGCGCAGCGGCTTGTCCGGCACCCGCCTCGGCAGGCCGGCCAGCAGCGGCAGCTGCTCGCCGAAGGCCTCGCACTCCGAGCCGGTGAACGGCACCGATTGCAGGCAGGCCAGGGCTTTCGCCACCTCGGCGTCGCCGAGCCCGGAGCGGTTCAGCACGGTCGCGGACAGCACCAGCTGCCCGCTCCAGCCCTCGCGCGAGGCGGTGGCCGGGGCCAGGGCAATCAGCAGGGAACTGCCGCCGCCCAGCGGCACCAGGTGCGCGCCCGGTCCCAGCCGGTGCCGCCGGGCGGCCGCGGGGAACGCGCCGTCCAGCCGGTCCAGCACCCCGGCCAGCACCAGGCGGCCCTGCTCCGCCGTGCCCCGCAGCTCGGTGATCGTGGCCGGGTGGCCGCAGTCCGTGTCCTTCACAGGCCACGTATACCAGATTGCTGCTATATGCCCGTTTCCGTCGGCCGTCCGCCGCACAGCCCGGGCGCGCCGCGCGGACGCCACCCGAGATCCGATTGTGGTGTCTAATGGCCCGGGTGACCCCCAGTACCGCCGGCCCCACCGACGATCTCACCCCGGCCCAGCGCGCGGCCGCGGTCCGGCGGCTGGAGAAGGCGACGGGTTCGCTGGCCGGGGTCGCGATCCAGCGCATGGAGGAGCGGCTGGGCTGGTACCGGGCGATGCCGCCGGACAACCGGTCCTGGATCGGGCTGGTGGTGCAGGCCGGGATCGCGGCGTTCGTCGAGTGGTTCCGCAATCCCCAGGACCGCACCGCGATCAGCGCCGACGTCTTCGGCACCGCGCCGCGCGAGCTGACCCGGTCGGTGACCCTGCGGCAGACCGTGGAGCTGGTGCGCACCACCATAGAGGTGGTCGAGGAGGGCATCGGCCAGATCGCGCAGGGGCCGGCGGAGCAGGCCGCGCTGCGCGAGGGGATGCTGCGCTACTCCCGGGAGATCGCCTTCGCCGCCGCGCAGGTGTACGCGCAGGCCGCGGAGCTGCGCGGCGCGTGGGACGCCCGGCTGGAGGCGCTGGTCGTCGACGAGCTGATGCGCGGCGACGTGCTGGACGACACCGTCCGCTCCCGGGCCGCCGCGCTGGGCTGGGACAGCTCGGCGGACCTGGTGGTGGTCGTCGGCGCCACGCCGGAGCCGCTGGGCGGCCGCGACGACGTCCGGCAGCACACCGCGCTGGTGGTGGACGCCGTGCACCGGGCGGCCCGCCGGGCCCGGCTGACGGTGCTCACCGGGGTGCAGTCGGACCGGCTGGTGGTGATCATCGGCGGCGCCGACGACCCGCTGGCCGCCACCCGCGCGCTGGCCAACGAGTTCGGACCGGGACCGCTGGTGATCGGCCCGGTTGTCGAAGACCTCCTGTCGGCGGGCATTTCCGCCCAAGCCGCCCTGTCCGCGCTGCGTGCCGCCCCGGCCTGGCCGGACGCGCCGCGCCCGGTACTGGCCGCCGAGCTGCTGCCGGAACGGGCCCTGGCCGGTGACGAGGCCGCGAAGGCTCAACTGGTGGTCGAGGTCTACCGGCCGCTGGAGTCCGCGGGCGCCGCGCTGCTGGAAACCGTCTCCGCGTATCTGGAACAGGCCGCCTCGCTGGAAAGCGCCGCCCGGATGCTGTTCGTACACCCCAACACCGTGCGCTACCGGCTCAAAAGGGTGAGCGAGCTCACAGGTCTGAACCCCGCGCAGCCGCGCGCCGCCTTCACCCTGCACATGGCCCTGGCCCTGGGAAGACTGGCCGGTCCGGCGAACGGTTTGTAGGAACCCTCCAAGATCCGGACCGAGATCTTCGTCCAGGCCGCTAAAGGCAAACAAGCGGCAAGAGGACAAGAGTGAATTCCGTGCTAGTTCTCGTCGCGCCGGGCCAGGGTGCCCAGACTCCCGGATTCCTCACCCCGTGGCTGGAGGTCCCGGGCTTCGCCGACCGCCTCGCCTGGTGGTCCGCGGTGGCCGGGTTGGACCTCGTGCACTACGGCACCGAGGCCGACGCCGACGCCATCAAGGACACCGCGATCGCCCAGCCGCTGCTGGTGGCCGCCGGGCTCGGCGCCGCGCTGGCGCTGTTCCCGCACCCGGCCGACGCCTTCCGGATGGTCGGCGCGGCCGGCGGGCACTCGGTCGGCGAGATCACCGCCGCGGCCGGGGCCGGGGTGATCACCGCCGAGGCGGCCATGGTCCTGGTGCGCGAGCGCGGCCGGCTGATGGCGCAGGCCGCGGCCGTGACGCCGACCGGCATGACCGCGGTGCTGGGCGGCGACCAGGACGCGGTGCTGGCCAAGATCGCCGAGCACGGGCTGGTCCCGGCCAACAACAACGGCGCCGGCCAGATCGTCGCGGCCGGCACCCTGGAGCAGCTGGCGGCCTTCGGCGCGGACGGCCCGGCCGCGGCCCGGCTGCGCCCGCTGAGCGTGGCCGGCGCGTTCCACACCGAGCACATGGCCCCGGCCGTGGCCCACCTGGGCGCGCTGGCCAAGGGCATCAGCACCCGCGACCCGCGCACCCGCCTGGTGTCCAACGCCGACGGCGCGGTGGTGCACGACGGCCGCGAGGTGCTGCGCCGGCTGGTGGCGCAGGTGTCGAACCCGGTGCGCTGGGACCTGTGCCAGGAATCGTTCGCCGAACTCGGGGTAACGGGTCTGCTGGAGGTGCCCCCGGCCGGGACCCTGACCGGGCTGGCCAAGCGGGCGCTCAAGGGCGTGGAGACCTTCGCCCTGAAGACGCCCGAGGACCTGGACGCGGCGCGCGAGTTCGTGGCCAAGCACGCCGAGCCGAACGCCGCGCACCAGCTGGACACCGCGCCGACCTGGCGTCTGGTCATCGCGCCGCACGGGGGCACGATCCGGCGCGGCGGCCTCGCCGAGGGCGCCAAGCTGGTGCCGGACACGGTGGTGGCCACGGTGCTCGCCCGGCGTGACGAGCACGACATCACGGTGCGGCACGAGGGCGAGATCCTCGAGTGGCTCGTGGAGGACGGGGATCCGGTCGCGCCGGGGCAGCCGCTGCTGCGCGTCCATCCGACCGGCTCGTACGCCTGAGCCAGCCCGACATCCGTTAAAAGAGGACCGATCATGGCAGTCATCAAGGAGAAGCGGGGCGCGGCCCACACCCGCATTCTGGGGGTCGGCGGCTACACGCCCAGCCGGGTCGTCACCAACGAGGAAGTCTGCACCTGGATCGACTCCTCCGACGAGTGGATCCGGACCCGCTCGGGCATCGAGACCCGCCGGTGGGCCACCCCCGCGGAGACCGTGCTGGAGATGTCCGTGCACGCCGCCGGCAAGGCGCTGGCCGCGGCCGGCGTCAGCGGCGACCAGCTCGGCGCGGTGATCGTGGCCACCGTCTCGCACATGCACCAGACCCCGGCCCTGGCCTGCCTGATCGCCGACCGGCTCGGCACCAACGGCGCCGCCTACGACGTCTCGGCCGGCTGCGCGGGCTTCTGCTACGGCGTGGCCCAGGCCTCGGACATGGTCAAGGCCGGCTCGGCCGAGTACGTGCTGGTGGTCGGGGTGGAGCGGCTGTCGGACCTGACCGACATCCACGACCGCGGCACCGCCTTCATCTTCGGCGACGGCGCCGGCGCGGTGGTGATCGGCCCCTCCGACGTCCCCGGCATCGGACCGGTGGTGTGGGGCTCCGAGGGCGACAAGTACGGCGCCATCACCCAGACCTTCGCCTGGAACGAGGCGCCGGAGCCGGAGTCCGAAGCCGAGGACGGCGCGGTTCGCGGCCCGTTCCTGCAGATGGAGGGCCAGGCGGTGTTCCGCTGGGCCTCCTACCAGATGGCCGAGGTCTCGGTGAAGGCCCTGGAGGCGGCCGGCATCACCGCCGCCGACCTGGAGGCGTTCATCCCGCACCAGGCCAACATGCGCATCACCGACCGGCTGGTGAAGGTGCTCGGGCTGCCCGAGCACGTGCCGGTCGCCCGCACCATCGCCGAGTTCGGCAACAACTCCGCGGCCACCATTCCGATGGCCATGGAGCGGATGCTGGAGGACGGTTCCGCGCCGCACGGCGGCCTGGCCCTGCTCATCGGGTTCGGGGCGGGTCTCGTGTACGCGGCACAGGTCGTTACTCTCCCCTAAGGCCCCGCGGCCTCGCGGCAAGCCGGTACCCCCTGAAATAGCAACCAATGAAGGAGCGCCAACAATGGCTCTGACCCAGGAAGAGATCCTCGCCGACCTCGCCGACATCGTCGAAGAGGTCGCGGGTGTCGACAAGGACGAGGTCAAGCTGGACAAGTCGTTCACCGGTGACCTGGACGTCGACTCGCTGACCATGGTCGAGGTCGTCGTGGCCGCCGAGGAGAAGTTCTCGGTGAAGATCCCGGACGACGCGGTCAAGGACCTCTCGACCGTCGGCGACGCCGTCAGCTACATCCTGAAGAACCAGGCCGCCTGAGCCTGTGAACACCCGCCGCGCGCGATACGGCGCGCGGCGCGGAAGGCCCGGACCGTCCGGCCGGAAGTAGAACCCGCGGAACCACAGATAGAAGGTAAAGGCTCGTGACTGCTCGCAAGTCTGTCGTCGTCACCGGGGTCGGTGCGACCACCCCGCTCGGCGGGGACGCCGCCTCGTTCTGGGACGGGATGCTGGCCGGACGCTCCGGGGTCCGCACCCTCACCGAGGACTGGGCCGAGGCGCTGCCGGTGCGGTTCGCCGCCCGGATCGCGGTGGAGCCGTCCGAGCTGCTCAAGCCGGTCGAGGTCCGCCGCCTGGACCGGTCGGCGCAGTTCGCGCTGATCGCGGCCCGCGAGGCCTGGAAGGACGCCGGCTTCGAGGGCAAGTTCGCCGAACCCACCCGCCTGGGCGTGATGGTCGGCTCCGGCATCGGCGGCGTCACCACGCTGCTGAGCGCCTACGACGACCTGCTCGCCAAGGGCCCGCGCGCGGTCGGCCCGCGCACCGTGCCGATGCTGATGCCGAACTCCCCGGCGGCCTACGTCGGCCTGGAGTTCGACGCCCGCGCCGGCGTGCACGCGCCGGTCTCGGCCTGTGCCACCGGCGCCGAGGCGGTCGGCCACGCCATCGAGATGATCCGCTCCGGACGCGCCGACGTGGTGCTGGCCGGCGGCACCGAGGCCGCCATCCACCCGCTGCCGATCTCGGCCTTCGCCAACATGATGGCGATGTCCAAGCGCAACGACGAGCCCGAGCGCGCCTCGCGGCCCTACGACGTCGGCCGGGACGGGTTCGTGCTGGGCGAGGGCTCGGGCATCCTGGTCCTGGAGTCCGCCGAGCACGCCGCCGCGCGCGGCGCCCGCGTCTACGCCGAGGCGGCCGGCGTCGGCTTCTCCGCCGACTCCCACGACATCGCCCAGCCCGAGCCGGACGGCCGCGGCGTCGCCGAGGCCATCGCCAACGCGCTGGCCGACGCCGACCTGGCCCCCGGCGACATCCGGCACCTGAACGCGCACGCCACCAGCACCCCGCGCGGCGACATCGCCGAGGTCCTGGCGTTCACCAAGATCCTCGGCTCGGCCGCCGACGACGTGGCCATCTCGGCCACCAAGTCGATGCACGGCCACCTGCTCGGCGGCACCGGCGCGATCGAGTCCGTGGCCACCGTGCTGGCCCTGCACCACCGCCAGGCCCCGCCGACGATCAACGTCGACGAGCTGGACCCGGAGATCAGCCTGGACATCGTCCGCGACAAGCCGCGGGCGCTGCCCGAGGGCCAGATCGCGGCGCTGAACGACTCCTTCGGGTTCGGCGGCCACAACGTGGTCGTCGCCTTCCGGTCCGTGTGACCGGGGCGCGCCCGATGACCGTCACGCAGGCCGCGGCGCCGCTGGTCCCGGCGCCCGCGGGCCCCGGCGCGGCCCGGCCCGACCGGGCCGACCGGGCCGACGACCCGCGCCACCCGCGCAAGCGCCTGGAGCAGCTGTTCGACGCCGGCAGCACCGAGCTGCTGACGCCGGTCGACGACTCCGGCTTCCTGGCCGCCACCGGCCTGGTCGACGGTGTGCCGGCGGTGGCCTACGCCTCCGACGCCACCATCCAGGCCGGAGCCATGGGCGTGACCGGCTGCCAGGTGATCCTGGCCGCCTACGAGCGGGCCCTGGCCGACGGCAGCCCGATCATCGCCCTGTTCCACTCCTCCGGCGCCCGGCTCCAGGAGGGCGTGGCCTCGCTGCACGCGGTGGGGCAGGTCTTCGCGGCCATGACCCGGGCCAGCGGCAGGATCCCGCAGATCTCGGTAGTGCTCGGCCCGGCGGCCGGCGGCGCCGCCTACGGTCCGGCGCTGACCGACATCGTGATCCTGGGCCCGGCCGGCCGGATCTTCGTCACCGGCCCGGACGTGGTCCGCTCGGTCACCGGCGAGGACGTGGACGCGCTGCGCCTGGGCGGCCCGGAGCCGCACGGCCGGCGCTCCGGCGTCGTGCACGTGGTCGCCGAGACCGACGACGCCGCCTACGGCCACGCCCGGACCCTGGCCGCGCTGCTGGGCCGCCAGGGCACCCTGGACCCGGCCGCGGTCGAGGAACGGGACCTGGAACACCTGCTGCCGGACTCGCCGAAGCGCGCCTACGACGTGCATCCGCTCGTCAACGCGGTGCTGGACGGCCCGGGCGTGGAGCTGCACCCGCGGTGGGCGCCGAACGTGGTGACCACGCTGGGCCGGCTCGGCGGCCGCACCGTCGGCGTCGTCGCGAACAACCCGCTGCGCCTGGGCGGCTGCCTGGACTCGGCCTCCGCCGAGAAGGCGGCGCGGTTCGTGCGGATGTGCGACGCGTTCGGTGTGCCGCTGGTGGTGCTGGTGGACGTCCCCGGCTATCTGCCGGGCGTCGGCCAGGAGTGGGACGGCGTGGTGCGCCGCGGCGCGAAGCTGCTGCACGCGTTCGCCGAGTGCGTGGTGCCGCGCGTGACCCTGGTGACGCGCAAGACGTACGGCGGCGCGTACATCGCGATGAACTCCCGCGCGCTGGGTGCCACGAAGGTCTTCGCGTGGCCGACCGCCGAGGTCGCGGTCATGGGCGCGGTCGCCGCGGTACGGATCATCCACCGCCGCAAGCTCGCAGAGGTCTCCGAGGACATCCGTCCGCGGGTGGAGCAGGAGCTGGCGGCGGAGCACGAGCAGGTCTCCGGCGGGCTGCGCCGGGCGATCGAGATCGGCGTGGTCGACGAGATCGTGGCGCCGGACCGGTCGCGCGGCGCGCTCGCGGCGGCGATCGCGGCCGCGCCGGGCGGGATCGGCGGCGACGCGCTGGTGCGCGGTCAGCACGGGAACATCCCGCTGTAGGCGTCGAAGGGGCGCCTCGCCGCCCCGGACTGACGGATCAGCCCTCGACACCCCGCCTTCGCGCGCCGGGTGTCGAGGGCTGATCCGTCACCGCTGTCCGGCCCGGTTGTCCGGCCTGGTTCCTCAGCCCACGCAGGCGCCGTTGCCCTTCACCGGGTGCCGGGCCAGGTACTCCAGCAGTTCGTCGAGGTCGCAGGTGGCCAGGCAGATGCCCTGGTCGCCGCTGCCGTAGTAGAGGTGCACGGTCCCGTCGATGACCAGCGCGCCCGAGGGGAACGTCACCCGGTTCACGACCCCGTCCAGCTCCTCCACCGTCTCCGGAGTGATGAGCGCGGCCGGGCTTTTCGCGATCACCCGCCAGGGCTCCTCCAGGTCCAGCAGGGCGGCGCTGATCTGCCACTCCGGCTCGATCTCGCTGTCGGAGTTGCAGTAGAAGAACAGCCAGCCGGCGTCGGTGCGGATCGGCGGCGCGCCGAGCTCCGGACCCCGGCGGACCCGGACCTTGGCCGGCTCCACGCGGTCGCCGGGGATCAGGACCGCGCTGTTGTCGTAGTCGTCGACGGCGGCGGCGACGTGGCCGGGCGGCGGGGTGCGGACGGCGTCGAGGTCGTCGAAGACGGTGTGCAGGATGGCGGCGCCGGGGGTGTCGGAGCACCAGGTGAAGAACCACAGGTAGCGGCCGCCGACCGGCTCCGGGAACAGGGTGGCGGCCTTGGACGGCGCGCCCTTCGGTCCGACGACGCCGTGCTTGGTGATCGTGCGCAGGTCCGGGGAGGTGGCCAGGGCGATGCGGACCTTGATGTCCGGGGGCGTGCCCTCGACGGCGGTGTAGTAGATGTAGTACTCGCCGTCGAGGAACACCACGCGCGGGTCTTCGCAGCCCAGTCCCACCTCGTAGGGCCGGTCCGGCACGATCAGCGGCTCCGCGCGCCGGACGAACTGCACGCCGTCGGTGCTGTCGGCGATGCCGATCGAGGACACGTACTCGCCGGCAGTGCCGAACTCCACGCCGTTGGTGGCGCGGTACAGCATGTGGATGGTCCCATCCGTACCTCGGACGACCGTGCCGTTCAGGACCGACCCGGCCTCCCAGGGGCGATCGGGGTCCCGCGTCAGGATCGGATTGGCGGGATGGCGCTTCATCAACATGCAGTCATATTGCCGCAGCCCGGCGGATCAAGCGTCCAGTCCGGGCAACTCCGTGCCCTGAATTACTCCACGAGAGCGCGGCCGTAGTTCGCCATCGCCCGGTTGTAGCGGGGCAGATGCGCCGCGATGGCGACCAGCACCAGCGACAGGCCCTCCCGGTCGCGGCCGAGGGACGACAGGCACAGCGCGAGGACGCAGTCGAGGGCGTCGGACAGGTGGTCCGCGCCGAGCTCACGCTCGCGCTGGAGGTTCGCGAGAGCCTCCTCCACGCGGCCGATATTGCGCAGCGAGGAGGACATCTGGATGACCGCGCGGCGGCGGTTCTCACCGGTAAGGCCGCCGAGTTCCAGAGCGCGGGCGTAGAGGGGCACGGCGCGGTCGGAGTGGCCCCTGCTGTCGCGCGCGCTGGCGCGGTGGAAGAGGGCGTCGGCATCGTCCTCGGGGAGCTCGGCGGCGAGAGCGTCGATCGCGGCGAAGAACGACGCCTCGTCGTAGTCGTCGATGGCGGCGAAGAGGGCGGTGGCACGGCGGTTGACGTCGGCTTTGAGGGCGGTTTCGGCGGCGGACTGCGGGCTGGCGGTCACGGTGCTGCTCCAGTCTTCGGGGGCTTCTCGGTGCGGGGACGAGCCTGCCCCAGTCGATAGGATCGTCGAAAGTCTTTCGGCCACCGCCGAAGGACTCCGGTGGCGACAAGCGATCCGGGAGAAGACCGGCAGGACCACCGGCTTGCGACCGGAGCGCCGGTTCGACACGCCCGCGAGGAAGGACCGGCATGGCGATCAGCCTCGGCTTCGGCCCCGCGGACCTGGCCCGCTGCCGGTTCGCGATCTCCCCGGCGTTCGAGACGCTGTCGGCGATCCGGGACGCCACCGGCAGCCAGGGGCCCGGCCATCATCGGCGCTGGCTGGAGAGCGTCCGCGCGGAGCTGCCGGGCCTGGGCCTGGAACCGATCGTGCTGCTCCAGCCGCGCCGCGGCTACACCCCCGACTTCCTGGCGCCGCCGCCCACCGCCCCGGTCGGCGACTTCGAGGCCGAACTGACCCGCATCGCCGCCACCCCGGCGCCGGTGGTCCGCCGCGAGATCGAACTCGCGCTGCGCCACACCCCCGGCGCGGCGGACACCCCGACCGGCCGCCTGCTGCTCGGCGACCCGGCCGAGGTGCTCGGCCTGCTGACGAAGCTGATCCGCGGCGCGTGGCAGGCCCTGGTGGCGCCGCGGTGGCAGCGGATCCTGGCGCTGCTGGAGGCCGACGTCGCCCACCGGTCGCGGCTGCTCGCCGAGGGCGGCCTGGACCGGCTGTTCGCCGACCTGCACCCCACCGTCCGCTGGACCGGCAGCGCCCTGATCCGCGACCCGGGCGGCGACGAGCACCACGACCTCGACGGCCGCGGCCTGCTGCTGATGCCGAGCGTCTTCAAGTGGGAGGAGGTGATCGTCGTCACCGACGCCCCCTGGCAGCCGACGCTCGTCTACCCGGCCCGCGGCCTCGGCAACGCCTGGGAGCCCCGCCCGGACAGCACCGCCGCGGCGCTGACGAAGCTGCTCGGCCGCACCCGCGCCCAGCTGCTCACCGGGCTGGAGGAGCCGGCCTCCACCACCCGGCTGGCCCACCGGCACGCGCTGGCCCTCGGAACGGTGTCGGAGCACCTGACGGTGCTGCGCGCGGCCGGCATGGTCGTCGGGGAGCGGCACCGGCACGAGATCCGCTACCGGCGGACGGCGCTGGGCGACGCGGTGGTCCGAGGCGGGTGAGGGGCCGCCACCAGCTCCCGCGTCACCTCCAGGAACGCCGCCAGCGGCTCGGCGGGCTCCCCCCGCGCCCACACCACCCCGATCCGCCACCGCGCGGCCTCGTGGTCGATCGGCAGCCAGTTGATCCGGTCCGGCGCCACCACCGCGAGCGCGCCCGCCGACACCAGGGCCACCCCGACCCCGGCGGCGACCAGGGCCATCACCGTCTGCAGGTCGTTGGCGCGCTGGGCCACGCGCGGCTCGACGCCGATCGCTTCGAGATAGCGCTCCACCTGGTGGACGAAGCCGGGGCCCTTGGTCTGCATCAGGGTCACCAGGCCGTGGGTCAGCATCAGCTCGCGGGCCCCCGGCGCGGTGTCCACGTTCGGCGGCACCGCCAGCATCAGCCGGTCGACGCCGAGCTCCAGCACCTCCAGGTCCTCGCCGACCGGGAGGCGGACGAACCCGGCGTCGAGCTGGCCGCCGCGCAGGCGCTCCAGCTGGACGGCGGTGGCCATATCGTCGAGCGTCACCGCGACCCGCGGATGGCGGCGGCGGAACTCGGCGACCGCCCGGGGCGCGATGTCGATCGTGGACAGGCCGAAGCCGAGCGCCAGGCTGCCCGCGCCGCCGGCGGTCAGGCGGCGGGCCCGGAGTTCGAAGCCGTCGAGGCGCTCGACCACGTCGCGGGCGTCGGGCAGGAGGGTGCGGCCCAGCGGGGTGAGGCGGGCGCCGTGGCGTCCGCGCCGGAACAGGGCGCCGCCGATCCGCGCCTCCAGGGCCTGGATCTGCTTGGTCAGCGCGGGCTGGGTCACGGCCAGGGCCAGCGCCGCGGCGTTGTAGGTCCCGTGGTCCGCCACCGCGACGAACGCCCGGACCAGCCGGTCTTCCATTCCCCCAGGTTATCGGACAGCGGGAAATCGTCATTGGACGCATCGAACGTCGCGCGTTTCGATGGACGCATGATCCTGCGAGCCGCATCCGTCCAGTTCGAGCCCCGCCCGGGCGACAAGGAGCACAACCTGGCCCGGGTCGAGCACTTCGCCAGGACCGCCGCCGCGGACGGCGTCCAGCTCGTCGCCTTCCCGGAGATGTGTCTGCTCGGCTACTGGCATCTCACCAAGCGCGACGCCGACTACCTGCACGCGGTCGCCGAGCCCGACGACGGCCCGTCCGTCGCCCGGGTCAGCGCCCTGGCCGCCGAGCTGCGCCTGGGCATCGGCGTGGGACTGCTCACCGAGCGCGACGGCTGGCTGTTCAACGCCTACGCGGTCTGCCTGCCCGACGGCACCGTCCACATCCACCGCAAGCTGCACGCCTTCGAGCACGAGGCCATCTCCTCGGGCGGCCGCTACACCGTGTTCGACACGCCGTGGGACGTCCGGGTCGGGGTCCTGATCTGCTACGACAACAACCTGGTGGAGAACGTCCGCGCCACCGCGCTCCTGGGCGCGCAGGTCCTGCTGGCCCCGCACCAGACCGGCGGCACCGACTCGGTGAGCCCGCACGGCATGAAGCCGATCCCGCTGAGCGTCTGGGAGAACCGCGACACCGACCCGGCCGCCGTGCAGGACGCCTTCCGCGGCCCGAACGGCCGCGAATGGCTGCTGCGCTGGCTGCCCTCCCGGGCCCACGACAACGGGCTGTTCGTGGTCTTCAGCAACGGCGTCGGCCGCGACGACGACGAGGTCCGCACCGGCAACGCCATGGTGATCGACCCCTACGGCCGGATCATCGCCGAAACGTGGGCCGCCGCCGACGCCATGGTCACCGCCGACCTCGACCTGGACCTGATCCCGCAGTCCACCGGACGGCGCTGGCTCCGGGCCCGACGACCCGAGCTCTACCGGCCGCTGACCACGAAGCACGGCGACGAGGTGGACGCGCGGACGGCGCGCTTCACCTGAGCGGGCGGTCTGACGGCTGACGGCTGGCGGCTGGCGTCTGACGGCCGGCGGCTGGCGGCTGGAGCGCCATGGTCCACGGTGCTCTCACGGTGGCCGCCGTTGACGAAGGCCGCTGCCACCGCCGGTGCGACGGAGGCAGCGTGGTCCAGGACACGGTTGCTGCCGGGCGCCCGCTGAACCGGGCTCCCGAAATCAGTCCCCGAAGACCACTCGTCCGGGTGACCCCGGCCCCGGTCCGTCGGCTCCGTCGGCTCCGTCGGCTTCCGGCCGCCCGCCCGGCATCACCCGACCTGGTGCAACCACCGCACCGGGGCGCCCTCGCCCGCGTAGCGGAACGGCTCCAGCTCGTCGTCCCAGGGCTTGCCGAGCAGCGCCTCCACCTCGCGCTCCAGGGTGGACTCGCCGCGGTGGGCGCGGGCCAGGGCGGCGCGTAACCGGTCCTCGTTGATCACGATGTCGCCGTGCGCCCCGGTGGCCGCGCGGTAGACGCCGAGCGCCGGCGTGGACGAGTAGCGCTCGCCCTCGCTGCCCTCGGCCGGGTCCTCGGTGGCCTCGAAGCGCAGCTGCTGCCAGCCGCGCAGCTGGGACGTGATGCGCCCGGCGGTGCCGGGCTGGCCGCGCCAGGACAGCTCGGCGCGCCACATGTGCGGTTCGGCGGGCTGGTGCGTCCAGTCCAGACTCACGCGCACGCCGAGGACGCTCGCCACCGCCCATTCGATATGCGGGCAGAGCGCGCGTGGTGCGGAGTGGATGTAGAGGACTCCGCTTGTCACTGTCTTGTTTGTCGACTGTGCCGTCATCGGGACCTCCTGGCTGTGCTGCGGCGAGGTTCGCCTTCCCCAGCGGCCTTGCCACACGCCACGCGGTGGATCCCCATGTCAGCGGCCTTTATTGTGCCGCACGCCCTGGGCGCGGCACCAGTTGTCTTGGTTCTCTTGCACTCTAGGCGCCCGGGCAGGGCTCGCGCAGGCCGCCATCCGGGTGATCCTTCGAACCCGTTGATACGACTGTTGATATCACCCGCTCTGTCCCCTTGAGCGAATGCTCAAGGGGTGCGCTACCATGGGCTTTGAGCGAACGCTCAAGTCGGCGGTACCAGGGAGGGACACGCCTCATGCGCAGCCGGACGGGCCCGAGAGCCCCGATCGCCACCACCGCGGTGATAACCCGACGGATTCTGCTCACGTACTCCATAGAACCCAACGTCGCCGCCGCGCTGCTGCCGCGCCCGTTCCGTCCGGACCTCGGCCTGGGCCCGGCGCTCGGGGGGATCTGCCTGCTCCGGCTGCGCGGAGTCCGGCCCGCCGCCCTGCCGTCCGTCCTGCCGGCCCGCGCCGGCCTGACCCTGGAATCGGTCGCGCACCGGATGGCCGTCGAGTGGGACACCCCCGACGGCGTCGCCACCGGCGTCTACGTCTTCCGCCGCGACACCGACTCGGCGCTGGCCGCCGCGCTCGGCGGCATGCGCCGCGCCACGTTCGGCGTCATCGAAGGCGGCGGCCGCTACAGCGTCAGGGCTTCTGCGTTCTCGTCTGGTGGTACGAGTTTGTCGGCCTGGGGCGTGGCCGGTGTGATTTTCGCAGAGTCTTGATGAAAGCGGGCACGGACCCTGATGATCGAGGTTCTCGAAGCCATACGA
>NZ_BAAAQN010000077.1:0-52844 GCF_039531695.1 Catenulispora yoronensis | reverse complement strand
CACCCCACCAACCGCCAGCGCAGAGACTAACCAGACCCCCCTATGGAGCAGCGCCAGTTCTCCGAGGGATCAGAGGCCCTCGCCGGAGGCGCCTGCCTTACCCAGCTCTTGACTTTGATCCTCACAACCCCCGCCCCCGCGCCTTCAACCGAACCCCCGGCAACGGCGGCGCCGGAATCCGCTCCTCCACGCTGTGCCCACCAATATCCGGGAACCGCGCCTGATCCCGCCCCTCCCAGTCCGCGCGCGCCTCCTCAATCTCCTCATGCGACCGGCCCACGAAGTTCCACCACATAACAATGTCTTCGCGGAACGGCTCACCACCGAGCAGGATGACGTGCGCCCCCTCGCGGCTGGAGAGCGTCAGGTCACTGCGTCCCGTACCGAGGTAGAGAAGCGGACCAGGCGCCAACTCAGTCTCCGCCACGCTGAGATCACCATCGATGAGCACCAGCGCATGCTCGAAGTAGTGCGTCAGCGGGAACGTGACACCAGCCCCGGCGTTGATCGTGAGATCAGCACCAACGATCGGCGAGTACGTCGTCGCCGGCGAAGTAACAGTGTCCAAAGTCCCCAGGAAGACGATCGCCCGCAGCCCGGGGTGCTCGTAGACCGGAAGATCCTGGTGCTGCTCGAAATGCGGCGCGGTGTCACGCTGATCACCCGGCAACGCAGTCCACAACTGCAGACCATGCCCCGCCGGGGACTCCGGGACGGCGAACTCGGAGTGTGCGATCCCGCGCCCAGCGGTCATCAGGTTGAGTTGACGCGGACGCACCACAACATCAGACCCAACGCTGTCGCGATGCCGGATCTCACCCTCGAACGGCCAGGTGACAGTCTGCAACCCGATGTGCGGATGCGGGTTGACGTTCATCGCGACACCGTGCGGACCGAAGTGGTCCAGAAAACACCAGGCGCCGACGGTGGGCAGCGCCCGCTGCGGGAGCGTGCGAGCCACAGTGACGCCCCGGACACCGCCGAGCGGCACATCGCGGGCCTCATACAACTCGGTGACCGGGCCCGGGTCGGGGACGGCCCGACAGTCCTGCTCGGCGGGGTGCGCGTCGAGGTTGCTCATAGCGGCGCGAACTCCTCAGTGCCCAGCCGGCCCGGCGGGCTCGCTCTGCGCAGCCGGTCCAGCCGGTCCAGCCGACCCGACCAGCCCGACCTGTCCAGCCGACCCGACCTGCCCAGCGGGCTCCGCAGGCCCAGCGCTCTCATGCTCAGGCCGCCGCACATGCGCCTCGTACTCCGGGTGCTTCCCCAGGTAGGCGCTGATGAACGGACAGATCGGAACGATGGTCTCACCACGCTCCACAGTCGCATCCAGCGCCCGGCGCGCCAGCACCGACCCCAGCCCCTTGCCTCCGAACTCGTCGGCGATCTCCGTATGCACGAAGATCGTCGCACCGGCCCGGCGACGGTAGGCGGCGAACCCCGCGAGCCGGTCGCCGTACCAGATCTCGAACCGGTCTTCGAGCTCGTTGTCGACGACCTCTGTCTTGGTGGGCTGTTCAGTCATATGGCCGATGCTAACTCCGGCTTCAGGACGGCGCTTCACGAGCAGCCGCCCGCTCCAGCGCATCCCTGGCCACGACCGCCGAGTCCACCAGGCGCAGAGCTTCGTCCTCGGCGCGCAGTGTCTTGATGCGCCCGGGCCCGGACCAGGGCGATTCGAAGCGCACCGTGACCCGCCCCAGGCCGCTGCCCTGGACCCAGCCGGGGCCGTGCTCATCGTGCTCGACGTCCTGACCTGGCAGAAACCGGCGGTCGGCCCGGGCGGACTCGACAGCACCCCGGGTGCCCGGAGGCAGGGGGCCGAACTGGCGGGGGGAGCGTTCGCCTTCGACAGTGTGGACGGGAGTCGCTATGTGCGCGGGATCCAGAGGCAGTTCTTCGGCGACGGCAGCGCCGTCAGCATCACCAGCGTTGTGGGCATCGTCAGCATCACCGGCATTGTGGGCCTCACCTTCCTCACTCCCCTCACCCCCCTCACCATCGTCAGACCACAGCCGTGGATCGAGATCGTCCTCGTCCAGCATCTCGGCCTCCGCCTCAGCCTCCGCCTCCGCGAACAAGTCCAGCTGCGCCCACTCGGCCAGCGAGCTGACCCCCACCCCGAGCAGCCGCACCCCCGGAACCGCCTGCGTGGCGGCGGCGACCGCCCCCGGCAGCATCCGGTGCGCCGCCGCGCGGATGACCACCGGGTCGTCGGTCGGGCCGACCGCCGTCTCCGAGCGGGAAACGGTGGTGAAGTCATGCCCCCGGACCTTGATGCTGATGGTCCGCCCCGACCGCCCGGCCTTGCGCAGCCGACTGCCCAGCCGGTTCACCAGCCGATCCATCTCGGCCGCGACCGTGGCCGGGTCCAGCAGGTCCTCGGCGAACGTGTCCTCCACGCTGACCGACTTCAGCTCCCGGTCCGGGGAGACGTCCCGATCGTCCATGCCGCGCGCGATCGCGTAGAGCGAAGCCCCGTAGGACGCGCCGAGCACCGCGACCAGCTCCTGCCGGGACAGCGTGCGCAGCTCGGCCACGGTCGTCGCGCCGATCTTGCGCAGCCGCTCGGCGGTGGCCGGCCCGACGCCCCACAACGCCCGCACCGGCAGCGGATCCAGCCACTCCTGCTCGGCCCCGGGCCGGACCACCACCAGGCCGTCGGGTTTCTCGGCATCGGAGGCGATCTTGGCGACCAGCTTGGAGGAGGCGGCCCCGACCGACGCGGTCAGCCCGGTCGCCGCCTTGATCCGGTCCCGGAGCTCCCCGGCGATCTCCCGGGCGCGGCGGCTCCCGGCCTCCGGCGTCGCGACGTCCTCGGGCTCGAAAAGGTGCGCTATGTCCAGAAACGCCTCGTCCAGGCTCAACGGCTCGACCAGCGGCGACAGGTCGTGCATCAGCCCCATGACCACCTCGGAATAGGCCTGGTAGGCCCCGAAGCGGGGGATCAGGTAGGCGGCGTTCGGCGCCCGGCGGCGGGCGATCCCGGTGGCCAGGGCCGAATGCACGCCGAAGACCCGCGCCTCGTAGGACGCGGTCGACACCACACCGCGCACCCCGACGCCGCCGACGATCACCGGCTTGCCGCGCAGGCTCGGCTTGTGCAGCTGCTCCACCGACGCGTAGAACGCGTCCAGGTCGACGTGGAGGATCGAAGGGGCACTGCGCACATGTTCCATGGTGCACCGGGGCACTGACATGCGGCGGTGCGGGTCGGGCCGGATGAGCTGGAGGTTTCGGCGGACCGAGCAATCCGGCCGCCCGGAGCGCGGCTCGCCGGCCCGCGCCGCGCCACGTCCCGCCATACCCCGCGAGACACTCCGACCCCGGGGGACCCGGTCCACTACGCTGGCAGTGGAGTTCTGGTGCCCGTCGGGCTCGATCCCCGCCGGTTCGCCGCTCGAACGTCGCCCGAACGTCGCCCGACCGCAGACCCGTAACCCCGACCCGCAGCCCCCGACTCGCAGGAGTGCACCCCCCATGGCCGACAGCGCCGCCAGCGCCACCGTCCCCAGCCCCGCCACCCGGCGCGCGCAGGCCCGGACCGCGGTCCTGTGGGCGGCGCTGCGCACCGTGCTCGACGCCGAGGGCCCCCGCGACGTGCTGGACGTCGGCGGCGGCACCGGAGGCTTCGCCGTCCCGATCGCCGAGCTGGGCCACCGCGTGACCGTCGTCGACCCCAGCCCCGACGCCCTGGCCGCGCTGGAGCGCCGGGCGGCCGAGAGCGGCATGCCGAAGGAGTCGCTGCGAGCCGTGCAGGGCGACCTGGGCGGCCTGCTGGAGCAGGTGGAGCCGGGCAGCGTCGACCTGGTGCTGTGCCACGGCGTACTGGAGATGGCCGACGACCCGGCGGTGGGCCTCGCAGCGGTGGCCGAGGTACTGCGCCCCGGCGGCGTGGTGAGCGTGCTGGCCGCCAACCGCACCGCCGCCGTGGTGGCCCGCGCGCTGAGCGGCCACTTCGCCGAAGCCCAGCGCGCCCTGTCCGACCCGACCGGCCGCTTCGGCCCGCAGGACCCCCTGGCAGCCCGCTTCTCCGAGGACGAGCTCTCCCACCTGCTGACCAACGCGGGCCTGACGGTGGAGATGGTCCACGGCGTGCGCGTGTTCACCGACCTGGTGTCGGGCGCCCTGATCGACGCGGCACCGCAAGGCGCGGCCGACCTCGCGGCCCTGGAAGCAGCAGTCGCCGACCGGCCGGAGTTCCGCGCGGTCGCGGGGCGGCTGCATCTTGTGGGGCGGAAGGCTCGCTGAGCCCAGCCACGCCCAGCCCAGCAAAGCCCAAGCCGAGCCCCAAGCCGAGCCCAAAGCCGAGCCCCAAGCCGAGCTCCAGGCCCAAAGCCGATCCCCAAGCCGAGCTCCAGGCCCAAAGCCGATCCCCAAGCCGAGCTCCAGGCCCAAAGCCGAGCTCCAGGCCGAGCTCCAGGCCCAAAGCCGAGCTCCAGGCCGAGCTCCAGGCCCAAAGCCGAGCTCCAGGCCCAAAGCCGAGCTCCAAACCGAGCTCCGAGCCAACCTCCGAGCCGAACCGGAACATGCCGAGCTGGGCTATACCGAACTTGGCCCAGTCGACCTGATCTGCTTGCCAGTGCCCGGCTCTGATCCGCAATGTTCGGCTCTGCCCCGCCGTTCTCCAACCGGCGTCGACCTGCCCTGACCTGGCCTGACCTGCCCGGCTCTCGCCCGAGCTGACCCGCCTTGACCCGCTCCGGTCCCGCCTCTGTCCGATCTGCCGGGAACGCCGGTTGGGTCCCCGCTCTGGCGCGTCCTGGGCCCTTGAGCAATGATTTGGTAAGTCCGGTCACCACCTCCAGGCGAACCTTTCCGACCCCCAGGACGTTCTTGTAAGAGACGGACCTCCAAGCGGAGATCAACGCATGCGTAGTCCAGCGCATACGCGGGCATCGTTCGGATGAAGGGGTCTTCGGATCGGTTCCGCGGGAGCTTTCATAGACCCCGGGGTCTGCCTATTCTTAAGACAGTCACTACCTGGTGTGGCTGTGGACGCTGGGAGGATTCGCGAAGTGCCGCTGTCTGAACACGAGCAGCGCCTGCTGGAGCAGATGGAGCGCGCGCTGCACGCGGAGGACCCGAAGTTCGCCTCCGCGCTGCAGGGAGCGGACCTGCGCGCACTGTTCCGGCGTCGCGCCATCCTGGCTGTGGCCGGCTTCGTGCTCGGACTCGCCATGCTGGTCGCCGGTGTGGTCATCCCGTTGATCGCACTGAGTGTCGCCGGGTTCGTGGTGATGCTCGGGTGCGCGTGGCTTGCTTACGCCAGTTGGCGACGGATTCCCGCCCCCGGCGAGATCGTCCCGGTGGCGCGTCGGAAGGTTCGCGCCGCGGCCGGCAAGGCCGGGCGGGCACCGACGATGCGGCGCTTCGAGGAACGGTGGCAGCGGCGCCGGGACGAGGGAAACCTGTAACCCTGCCCGGGCCCCCCGGTCCGCCCCGGTCGGTCCAGCCCGCCCGGTCTCTCACCAGGCTTTTAGCTCCTGGTCTCCGAAGCTTCGCCCAACCGTGCCGACCCTCCCTTGCACTCCATCGGATGAGGCCGCACCGTTGGGAATGGCGAAGGCCGGGCGCCGCTGCGGACGTCCGGCCTTCGCCATGGTGAATCACCGCCCTACCTGTCGCCGCGCCCCCGCCTCCGCTCCGCACGCTCCGCGCGCTCCGCGCCATCGCGCCCATCGCGACCGCCACGCCCGTCCCGGCTCTCACGCCCCTCCGGACGCGTGCTCCCGCCCGGCACCCGCGACCGCAGCGACGTCCCCGTCCCCTGCAACCGCTCGTACACCCGTCCGGTCAGGTCCTCCCGACGCTCCCGCAGCGCGGCGAGCGCCGAAGGCGGCAGCACCGTCGCCCGGATCCGCGTCCTCCGCGAAACCGGCTCGGCCAACCCCGCCCGGATCGTCTTGACGTCATCCATCAAGTTCCGGCTCGGCGCCGCCCCGGAAGCCGACGGCCGCCGCAGCGTCCGAGCGTAGTTCGCCCGCTCGGCCAGGCCCGTGACCCGGTCCATGGCGTCCTGCGCCGGCCGGGACAGGTGCGCCTGCTTCGTGATCCGCACCGCGCTCTGCCGAGGCGTCTCCGACGACGGCCAGCTGTATCCCAGGTCGGTGGCGCTGTCCCGGACCTCGGCCCAGGCGGCCAGGATCCGGATCCGCTCCGGATCCGACTCCGGGCGCCGGACCGCGACGTCCGCCGACTGCCATTCCAGGTTCTCCTCGTCCGGCGCGTCCGGCCGGTCCTGGCCCTTGACCGCCCCGCGGCGGCCGGAGGCCAGCTTGCCCCGGGCCCGCCGCCGGACCATGCGCAGCACCATCGGCACGCAGCCGATCAGCAGCAGCACCAGCAGGATGAAGCGCAGGGCTATCGCGTACCCGGACCCGCCGAACAGCCAGTACTGCAGGAACCTGGGCACGGCTCCGAACCAGCCCAGCCAGCTGAACTTCTCCTTCGGCGCCGTCGAGGTGTCGGCCCCGCTGTCCGAGCACCCGCCGATCCGGCGGACGTTGATCGGGCAGTTCCCGCTGGAGCTGGCGCCGGCCGCCGGCGCCGTGGAGGCGCTGCTGCTGGGCGCGGTGCTTGGCGCGGTGCTGTCCGGGACCACCGTGGTGTACTGCGGGATGCGGCCGTGGCCGCCGCTCAGCGCGGTGCTGTTGATACCGGTCGTCGGCTCGAAGCGGAGCCAGCCCACGCCGTGGAAGTACAGCTCCGGCCAGGCGTGGTAGTCGTGCATGCGGACTTCGTAGGTGCCGTTGCCGTTGGGGGAGGAGCCCGGGGTGAAGCCCAGGGCCACGCGCGCCGGGATGCCCAGCGAGCGCGCCATGGCGACCATGGTCTCGGCGTAGAACTGGCAGTACCCCTGCTTCTGGTCCAGCAGGTAGTTCATGGCGTCCGCGCCGGACATGTTCGACGGCACGTCCAGCGAGTACTTGAACCCGTTCCCGTTCTGGAAGTAGTTCTGGATCGCGGTGGCCTTGTCGACCGGGTTCGCGATGTTCTTGGTGATGTCCTGGGCCAGCGCCTTGACCCGGTCCGGGACGCCGACCTGGTAGAGGTCGTTCTGCAGGTTGTACACCTGCACGTCGTCCTCGGTCGCCATCGACGCCGAGTGCAGCACCTGGGCCGGCAGCGCGTCCGGGGCCATGTCGTAGGCCACGACGTTGTACTGCATGCCCTTGTAGACCGTGGTCGGCCCGAGCACCGCCAGGCTGTCGGCGTTCACGTTGAACCCGTTGACCGTGGTCCCCAGCGACTTGGTCGGGTAGGGCAGCGGCAGCGCGTTGTTGTCGCCCTTGTGGGTCTCGGTGGCCACGTCCGAGACGATGGTGACGTGCACCTGGATCGTCTTGGGCTGCACCGACGAGACGTAGCCGGGCACCGAGTCGCTCACCGCGTTGTCCGGGCCGAACGGCCGGAACGGCGCGCCGGGGTTCGGGACGAAGGACTCGCCCTTCTCCTTGGCGTTGAACATGTCCGCGGTCTGGAACCGCAGGTACAGCGGCTTGGTGGACTTGTAGGTCAGGACCACGTCGTCGGAGGTCGCCTGCAGGTTCTGCTTCAGGTCCAGCTTCTGGCTGAAGGTGCCGTGGCCGCTCTTGTGGCCGGTGCCGGGGCCCGAGCCGCTGTTCGGGCCGATGCCGAACAGGCCGCCGGAGACGGTCGGCAGCAGCACCGGGGCCAGCACCGCCAGCACCAGGGCCAGGGTGGTGATCTGGTGGCCGGTGGCGGCGATCGGGCCGGTGTCGACCTTGGCCCGGGCCGCCGGGTTCGGACGGCCGTCGGCGCCGGTGCGCCGGCTGCCGGCGTGCACCAGCGGCCGGCCCCAGCGGCCGAGCCGGTCCCGGCCCTCGGCCGAGAGCAGCGCGGTGTAGCCGGCCGCGGCCAGCGCGAAGGCGAACCAGTCGTAGCCGCCGCCGCTGCGGGTGGCCGGCACCAGGTACAGCGCCAGCAGCGGCAGGCCGGCCAGGGGCGCGGCGGCGTAGGTCGCGGCCAGGGCGTCCACCAGCACCGCCATCGCGCTCAGCGACAGCACCAGGATGGCCGCGATGCCGGTGGTGGCCGTCCCGCCGACGTAGGTGTTGCGGATGTCGTGGGCGCCGGCCGAGTACAGATCCCCGAGCTTGTGGAACACCGACCAGGTCGGGAGCAGCCCGCCGAAGGCCTCGTCGTGGGCCAGCAGCACCATGTCGTACCAGAACACGGTCGCCGCCTGCGCGGCCACCACCAGCGGCCGGGGCCGGATCAGCCGGCGGAACAGCTCGCCGGAGGCGGTGGAGACGATCACCGCCAGCACGATCGGCCAGATCCAGGTGCCGGTCGCCAGCAGGCGCAGCAGGCCGGCGGAGGTGAGCAGCAGAGCGACCGCCGCCGCCACCCCGATCCGCGCCCGGCCGGTCATCGGTGGCCGTCCCTGATGCCGAAGCCGGCGCCGATCCCAGTCGCGATCCCGGTCCCGGTCCCGGTCCCAGCCCGGGTCCCGGTCCCAGCAGCGCCGGCCGCCGTACCCGCCGCCGTCGTCCTCGTCCGCCTCATCGGCATGGCAATCCCCGTACGCTCCGCGGCGCTCACCGCGCCGCCCCCAGTTCTGTCGCGGCCAGTGCCGGCCCCGGCGTCGCGGCCGCCTCGCGGCCGGCATAGCTCGACGTGGCGGAGATCCCGGAGCTGCCGCCGCCGCGCCGCGCCGCCTGCTCCCACAGGTCCGGCACCCGGTCGCCGGGCTCCACCTCCACCACCCGCCAGCCGCCGACCCGCAGCACCTGCGCCGAGCCCTGGAACCGGGCCTGCGCGGGGCCGGCCGGCCGGCCGCCGAGCCAGGAGGCGGTGTCCATCGCGAAGGCCACGCCGGAGGTCGTGGAGTGCCGGACCCGGGCCAGCTCCGAGGCGTCGTCGCCGCTCAGGTCGCCGAGCACGGCGATCACCAGGCTGTCGCCGCCGCCCTGGCGCAGCATCGCGTTCGCGCCGGACAGGGTAGCGGCGTTGCTCATCTCCACCACCGCCAGCGCGTCCAGCAGCATGCCCTCGAAGTCCAGGCCGATCGCCGAGGAGTCGTGCGCGGCGGCGGTCACCGCCTGGCCGGTCTCGGTCAGCAGCCGCACCGCGTAGCCGTGCCGGGCCATGTGGATCGCGATCGAGGCGGCCGCCGAGACCGCCCATTCGAAGGACGAGGCCGGGCCGTCGCCGCGGTGCGCGATGGCCCGGGTGTCCAGCAGGATCGTGGCCCGACTCTGCCACACCTGCTCCTCGCGCCGCACCATCAGCTCGCCGGTGCGCGCGGTCGAGCGCCAGTGCACCCGGCGCAGGTCGTCGCCGTGCCGGTACTCGCGGGTGCCGATGTCGTCCTCGCCGGCCGCCGCCACCGAGGTGGCGTGCCCCTCGCCGCGGCCGCTCCAGGCCTGCCCCACCGGGGCGTTCGGCAGCAGGTGCACCTGCGGGGTGACGGTCAGCGCGTGCTGCGCCGAGAACGAGCGCGACAGCTCCACCAGGCCGAACGGGTCGGCCAGGCGCAGCGCCAGCGGCCCGAGCAGGTAGCGGCCGCGCACGTCCGAGCGCACCCGGTAGACCACCCGGCGCCGGCCGTGCGGCTCCACCTTGTTCAGCACGAACCGGGGCCGGGAGCCCAGCACGTAGGGCACCCGGTCCTCCACCAGCAGCGTGCCGGAGGGCAGCCGGGAGACGTTTTCCAGCCGCAGGTGCACCCGGGCCTCCTGGCCGACCCCGACCCGGGCCGGCTCCAGGGCGCGGCGGCACGACACCCGGTACCGGGTGCGGGCCAGCACCATGATCGAGATCAGCGGCAGCAGCGCGAGCATCGCGCCGACCCGCAGCAGCACCTTGTAGTCGAACAGCATGCCGCAGGCCATGGCGGCCAGCCCGGCGGCCAGGAACGACCGGCCCCGGGTGGTGAGCCCGGCCAGCCGGCCGCCGCGGCCGTCGGAGCTTTCCGTGTTCTGATTCTGTTGGGCGGACACCGGTGCCCTCCTGCCCTTGGTCGCTGAAGTCCGTCGGGGGCGTCGGCTAGCGGCGCGGGTGCGCCGCGCCGCCGAGGCTGGGCACCGGCACCGCGCTGACCAGCCCGGCCACCACCTGCTCGGTGGTGCGGCGGCTGATCTGGGTCTCCGCGGTGGGCAGCAGCCGGTGCGCGAGCACCGCCACCGCCAGGTGCTGGACGTCGTCGGGGAGCACGAAGTCGCGGCCGTCCATGGCCGCCGTCGCGCGGGCCGCGCGGACCAGCTGCAGGGTGGCCCGGGGCGAGGCGCCCAGGCGCAGCTCCGGCGAGCTGCGGGAGGCGTTCACCAGGTCGATCGCGTAGCGGCGGACCTCGTCGGAGACGTGGATCCGGCGCACCGTCTCGATCAGCCGCGCCACCTCGGCGGCGTCGGTCACCGGGCGCAGCTCGTCCAGCGGCGAGACCAGGCCGTGGGTGTCCAGCATCCGCAGCTCGGCGGCCGGCGCCGGGTAGCCCACCGAGATCCGGGCCATGAACCGGTCGCGCTGCGCCTCGGGCAGCGGGTAGGTGCCCTCCATCTCGATCGGGTTCTGGGTGGCCACCACCATGAACGGCGCCTCCAGGTGGAAGGTGGTGCCGTCCACCGTCACCTGCCGCTCCTCCATCGACTCCAGCAGCGCCGACTGGGTCTTGGGCGAGGCCCGGTTGATCTCGTCGCCGACCACGAAGTTGGCGAAGATCGCGCCCGGCTTGAACTCGAACTCCTTGCGCTGCTGGTCGAAGATCGACACCCCGGTGATGTCCGAGGGCAGCAGGTCCGGCGTGAACTGGATGCGGCGCACGGTGCAGTCGATGGACTTGGCCAGCGCCTTGGCCAGCATGGTCTTGCCGACTCCGGGCACGTCCTCCAGCAGCAGGTGGCCCTCGGCCAGCAGCACGGTCACGGCCAGCTTCACCACTTCGGGCTTGCCCTCGATGACCGTCTCCACCGCGGCCCGGATGCGGCCGGTGGTGTCCGCCAGGCGCTCCAGGTCCACCCCGCCGACCGCGGCCCCGGCGCGGGCCGCCGGGCCCGCGGCGCCGGCGTCCCCGGTGTATCCCAGCTCGCTGTTGCCGACCGTCACAGGATCCTCCCACTGTTCGCTCGGCCGCGCGGTGTTCGCACGGCCGCCCCGCGAGGCCGCGGGACTCGGGTGTCGATGCCCGCGGTCGTCCGGCCCCCGCCGGCCGCGCCTTCACGTCCGGCTGCACTGTTCTCCCCCTGTTCGCGACGTATGCGCTCAGCGGAAAACACGGTGCACCTCAGATCTTCGCTCAATCCGGGGCTCCTAGGGCAAGAGGTCCGGCGAAATCGTTGCCCTCTGGTCTGGACCACGCTCGGCGCCGGGATCGTCATACCTACAACACCACCCCGTTCCGTCCGGTTCGACAACCCGTTCGGGGCAATCCCCGAACCCTGGTCGTGGTCACTGTGACCTGCTGAGACTCGGGGTTCCGGGGTTGCCCGTGAGGTTTGGTGGAGTACAGTGGGGGGAAGTGGAGCGGAACCGGTCGTCCACGGACTACCGCGCAATGCGCAGATTTTTTACGGACTGCGCGAGCTGGACTGGACGCCGGGGAGAGGAGGCGTGAGTGTTCCTCGGGACCTACACGCCTTCCCTGGACGACAAGGGCCGGCTGATCCTGCCCGCCCGCTTCCGCGAGGAGCTCGCCGCCGGCCTGGTGGTCACCAAGGGGCAGGAGCGCTGCCTGGCGGTGTGGACCGCGGCCGGCTTCGCCGAGCTGACCGAGCAGATGCGCGGCGCGGTGCGGCCCGGATCGGAGGCCGGCGCCGACCGCTCGGCCCGCGACTACCACCGGGTGTTCTTCGCCAGCGCCTACGACTGCGTCCCGGACACCCAGGGCCGGATCGTCGTGCCGCCGCCGCTGCGCCAGTACGCCGGGCTGACCCGGGAGTGCGTGGTGATCGGCGCCGACACCCGGCTGGAGATCTGGGACGCCGCGGCCTGGGCCGGCTACCTGGCCGAGGCCGAGTCCTCCTATTCGGCGACCGGGACGGAGGCCGCGCCCTGAGCACCCGTTGATCGGCGGCCACCGCCCGCACGCCGCGTGCCCTGTGGCCTCCTCCCGCTCGACCGGCCCGACCGGCTGGCGCACCTTCCCCGGTGCCGGCCGCGCGACCGCCGGCCTTGAACGGGCGGGGACCAGAAGGCGCGCGGCGTGCCCGACTTCCGAGCGGGGCTCGGTAGCGTGGCCCGCACGGCGGTACGGAACAGGACTCGAAGGCGGAACCACTTCAGATGACTAGCGCGACGCACATCCCGGTCATGCTCGAACGCTGCGTCGAGATCCTCGGCCCGGCCCTGGAGCGGCCCGGCGCCGTCGTGCTGGACGCGACCCTGGGGCTCGGCGGCCACAGCGAGGCGTTCCTGCGGCGGTTCCCCGAGGCGCGGCTGATCGGACTGGACCGGGACCCGCAGGCCCTGGAGGCCGCCGGCAAGCGGCTGGCGCCCTTCGGCGAGCGGGCCACGCTGGTGCACGCCGTCTACGACGAGATCCCGCGGGTGCTGGCCGACCTCGGCGTGCCGGAGCTGTCCGGGACCCTGTTCGACCTCGGCGTCTCCTCGCTCCAGCTGGACCTGCGCGAGCGCGGGTTCGCCTACAGCTACGACGCGCCGCTGGACATGCGGATGGACTCCACGACCGGGCCCACCGCCGCCGACATCGTGAACACCTACCCGGCCGCCGACCTGGCGCGGATCCTGCGGGACTACGGCGAGGAGCGCTTCGCCCGCCGGGTCGCCGACCGGATCGTGGCCGAGCGCGAGCGGGAACCGTTCACCACCACGGCGCGTCTTTCCGAACTGGTGCGGGACGCCATCCCGGCGGCCACCCGCCGGACCGGGGGCCACCCGGCCAAGCGGACGTTCCAGGCGCTGCGGATCGCGGTGAACGACGAGTTGGCAGTGTTGGAGCGTGCGCTGCCGGCCGCGGTCGCCGCGACCGGCCGGACCGGCCGGATCGCCGTGCTGTCGTACCACTCGCTGGAGGACCGCCTGGTCAAGCGCGTGTTCGCGGCGGCCTCGGAGTCCCAGGCCCCGCCCGGCCTGCCGGTGGTGCCGGAGCAGTACCAGCCCCGGTTCCGCCTGCTGACCCGCGGCGCCGAGCCGCCGACCGAGGCGGAGATCGAGCAGAACCCGCGCGCGGCCTCGGCGAAGCTGCGGGCGGCCGAGCGGGTGCGGGAGGGATAGCGGATGGCGGCCGGCGGTTCTGGCGGGAGCGGTTCGGGTCCCGGTTCGGGGTTCGGCGCGGGTTCGGGATCGGGTTCCGGGTCGGGATCAGGATCCGGGTTGGGTTCTGGACCCGGGTCGGGATCAGGATCCGGGTTGGGATCGGGACCCGGGTCGGGATCAGGTTCCGGTTTCGGCGCGGGTTCGGAGGCGAAGGGCGGCGGGCCGCTGACGCCTCGGCTGGTGGTGCTGGCCGGGCGGAAGGGCAAGCCCTCGTTGTTGCCGTTCGTGGCGGTGCTGCTGGTGCTCGGGCTGCTCGGGATGGTCGCGTTGTTGTTCCTGAACACCGAGCTGAACAAGGGTGCTTTCACCATAAAGCAGCAGAAGGCGACCGCGACCAAGCTCACGCAGGAGGCCCAGCAGATCCAGCAGTCGCTGGCCGGCCTGAACGGTCCGGGCGCGCTGGCCTCGCAGGCCTCGTCGTTGGGCATGGTGCCGAACGGCAACCCGGCGTTCCTGGCCCCGAACGGCTCGGTCCTGGGCTCGCCCTCGGCCGCGCCGACGCCGACCCCGAGTCCGACTCCGACGCTCACGCCGCCGACTCCGGCAGGTGCGCTGCCCGGCGCCGAAGTGGTGCCGACGACCCCGGCCCAGGTACCGCCCCAACCACCGGTCCAAGCGCCGGTCGTGGCTCCGACGCCGACCGGGGCCGCCCGATGACCTCGCCGATCAGCTTCCGCCCACCCATCTGCGAACGGGGAGCAGCCGATGAGTGACCGAGACCGCCCGGACCGTCCGGGCCACCCGGACCACCCGGACCGCCCCAAGGACCAGGGAACCGGCCGCCCGCGTCAGCCCTCGAAGCGTCTGTCCCCGCGCCAGCCAGGCCAGCCAGGCCAGTCCGCCAAGTCCGCCGAGCCCAGCAAGTCCGCCAAGCCCGGCCGGACCAGTCAGCCCGGTCAGCCCGCCAAGCCCGCACGTCCCGCCACCCCCGCCAAACCCCCCACCCCGGGAACCCCCGCGGACCGCCCCCGCCCGACCGCCGTCCGCCAGCTCCCGCCGCGCCGTCCGGTTCCCGGCGCCGCCGCCGCGCGCCGCCCCCCGGGCCCGCGCACCCCCACGCTCCGCATGGGCTCCCCGCGCAAGCGCCTGCGGATCACCATGTTCGGCCTGCTTTTCACCTTCTCGCTGTTCGCCGGCCGGCTGTTCCAGCTCCAGGCCGTCGACGAGAAGAACTACGCCAAGGCCGCCAGCGCCGGGCGTGAGGCGACCGCGGTCCTGCACGCCTCCCGGGGCGCCATACTCGCTGCCGACGGCACGCCGCTGGCCGTCTCGGTCGAGGCGTACGACGTCACCGCCGACCCCACCCTGGTCGCCAAGTACCACGAGGACGTCGACGAGCTGTCGGCGAAGCTGGCCGGCCTGTTCTCGGAGGCGCCGGAGTACGCGCAGGGCGGCGCGCCCACCGCCGAGGCGCTGCGCACCGCGCTGACCAAGCCCGACACCCGCTACGTCGTGCTGGCCCGCAAGGCCTCGCCGGCCACCTGCGTGAAGATCCGCCAGCTCGCGGTGTCCAACACCAGCAACCCGCAGAGCATCGTCGGGGTCTACACCAACTCCCGCGACGACCGCCGGACCTACCCCGGCGGGACGCTGGCCGCGAACCTGATCGGCTTCACCGACGGCGACGGCACCGGGAAGGCCGGCATCGAGCAGATGCTGAACGGCCGCCTGGCCGGCAAGGACGGCCAGGAGTCGTACCAGGCCGCGGCCGGGGTGGAGATCCCGACCACCGGCGTGAACCTGAAGCCGGCCGTGGACGGGGAATCGGTGAAGACCACCATCGACCCCGACATCCAGTGGGCCGCCGACCAGGCGCTGGCCGATCAGGTGAAGAAGACCGGCTCGCTGTCCGGGACGGTCGTGGTGCAGGACGTGAAGACCGGCCAGATCCTGGCGCTGTCCAACTACCCCACCTTCGACCCGCGGCACATCACCACCGCCGACGCCCCGAACCTGGGCAACCGGGCCTTCACCGAGCCCTTCGAACCGGGGTCGGTGGCCAAGGCCATCACCATGTCCGCGGCCATCCAGGAGGGCGTGGCCGAGCCCGGCACCGAACTGGCGCCGTTCCGCTCGCCGATGAAGGTGGGCCGCGTGTTCCTGCGCGACGACGTGGACCACGGTCCCTGGAGCCTGACCATGACCGGCGTGCTGGCCAAGTCCTCCAACCTGGGCACCATCGAGGTGGCCGACCTGTTCACCCAGAAGGGCCTGAACCGGGACGCCGTCATCGGCAAGTACCAGCACCTGTTCGGCTTCGGTGCCAAGACCGGCATCGGCTTCCCCGGCGAGACGGCCGGCCTGCTCGACCCGCCGGAGAAGTGGACCGACACCGAGCGCAACACAGTGCTTTACGGCCAAGGCGTCTCGGCCACCGCGGTCCAGGACGCCTCGGTCTACCAGACCATCGCCAACGGCGGCGTGCGCATCGCCCCGACCCTGATCCAGGGCTGGACCGACGCCTCCGGCAAGTTCACCCCGGCGGCGGCGCCGCAGCAGACCCCGGTGATAAGCGCCGACACCGCGACGAAGGTGGCCGAGATGCTGGAGGCGGTCACCACCGACGAGCACGGCACCGGCGGCTCCGCGCAGATCCCCGGCTACCGCGTCGCCGGCAAGACCGGCACCGCCAACCGCTACGACGACAAGGTCGGCGGCTACGACGGCTACACCGCCTCGTTCATCGGCTTCGCCCCGACCGACAAGCCGCAGATCGTGGTCGCGGTCTCCTTGCAGAAGCCGGTCGGCGAGCACTTCGGCAGCCAGGTCGCCGCTCCGGTGTTCACCAAGGTGATGTCCTTCGCCCTGCAGAGCAGGGGTGTGGCGCCCACCGGGACGCCGCAGTCGAACCTGCCCACCACCTACGGATCCGCTAACTAGCTGACATGCGCCTAGACGCGGATACGCATCCCGTCGCACCCCGGCGCGGCCACCTGGCGTTTAAGCTAGGGCCCGCCCGGGGCGCGAACATCCCCGGGTGCACTGAACGCACGACTGCGCACCGTGAACCGGTAGCCTTCGGCACGTGCCCCAACTGACCGTCCCCGCCGATCCGACGATGTATCGGGAACCCATGACCACCACGCCGCGCCCGCACTCCGTTCCCCAGCACACCGTTCGCGCCTGCGCCGAGTTCCTCGGAGCGGCAGTCGCCGACGGCGGTACGAAGGCGGACGCGGAACCGGCGGGACCGGCAGGGCTGGCGGCGGCGGTCACCGGTATCTCGCACGATTCGCAGGGGATCCGGCCCGGAGACCTCTACCTCGCCTGGCCCGGCGCGGCGCGGCACGGCGCCGAGTTCGGCCCGGACGCGGTGGCGGCCGGCGCGGTCGCGGTGGTCACCGACGCCGCCGGGAGTGCGCAGCTCGACGGCCTGGCGGTCCCGGTCCTGGTGGTCTCCGACGTGCGGGGCGTCGCCGGCAAGCTGTCGGCTTTCGTCTACGGCGAGCCGGCCAAGCAGCTGGCGATGTTCGGCGTCACCGGCACCAACGGCAAGACCACCACCAGCTATCTGGTCGACGGCGGCCTGCGCCGGGCCGGACGCTGTACCGGCGTCGTCGGCACCGTGCAGATCCTGATCGGCGACGAGGTGGTGCCCTCGGTGCGCACCACCCCCGAGGCCCCGGACCTGCAGGCGATCCTGGCCACCGCGGTGGAGAAGGGCGTCGAGGCGGTCTCGATGGAGGTCTCCAGCCACGCGCTGGCCTACGGCCGCACCGCCGGGATCCGGTTCGAGGCCGCGGCGTTCCTCAACCTCACCCAGGACCATCTGGACTTCCACGCCGACTTCGAGGACTACTTCGAGGCCAAGGCGAAGCTGTTCACCCCGGAGTACACCAAGCGCGCGATCGTCGACGTCGACGACGAGCACGGCCGCCGCGTCGTCGAGCGCTGCCGGGCCAACGGGGTGGAGGTGCACACCTTCTCCATCAAGGGCAACCCGGCCGACTGGAGCGCCGAGGACGTCGAACTCGACGCCGACGACTCCACCTTCACCGTGGTCGGCCCGGACGGCCGCCGGCACAAGGCCTCGGCCGGGCTGCCGGGCGACTTCAACGTGGCGAACGCGCTGGCCGCGATCGTGATGCTGACGGTGTCCGGGATCGGCCTGGAGACCGCCGTCGCCGGGGTCGGCGACGTGCACGGCGTTCCGGGCCGGATGGAGCGGGTCCAGATCCCGGGCCAGGACTTCCTCGCGGTCGTCGACTACGCCCACACCCCGGACGCGGTGCAGACCGCGCTGTCCGCGCTGCGCCCGGTGGCCGAGCGCGGCCACGGCCGGCTGCGCGTGGTGGTGGGCTGCGGCGGGGACCGCGACAAGGCCAAACGGCCGATGATGGGCGCGGCCGCGGTGCGCCTGGCCGACGAGGCCGTGTTCACCGACGACAACCCGCGTTCGGAGAGTTCAGCCGAAATTCTCGCCGCCGTCACCGCGGGCGCCGACGCCGAACTGGCCGGAGCCGCGCAGAATTACCGCGTGGTCGCCGACCGGGCGGCCGCGATCGCCTACGCGGTGGCCGCCAGCGGCCCCGGCGACGTGCTGATCGTCGCCGGCAAGGGACATGAGCAGGGGCAGGAGATCGCAGGAGTGAAGAAGCCGTTCGACGACCGGGTGGTCCTGCGGGCCGCGCTGGAGGCGTCGGCCGGGGCGTCGTCCGCCGGAACCGGCTCCGAGAAGGGCACCGGCGAGCGGTGAGCCCCCATCGACTCGGCTGGATCGCCCGGACCGTCGGCGGGACCCTCGGCGGTCCGCCCGGCACGGACGCGGCGGAGCTCGCAGAGCTCGCCGTCCCCGGGCCCGTGGTGTTCGACTCGCGCGAGGCCGCGCCGGGCGCGCTGTTCGTCGCGTTCCCGGGCGAGCAGGCCGACGGCACCGCCTTCGTGGACGCCGCCGTGGCCCGCGGCGCGGTGGCCGTGCTGGCCGCGCCGGACTCCGCCTACCGCACGCCGTGGACCGGCCGGGACAGCGTCCCGACCGTCACGGTCGAGGACGGCGACCTGCTGCGCGCCCTGGCCGCCCTGGCCACCGCGCACCTCGCCGAGCTGCCGCGCACCACGGTGATCGGCCTGACCGGCTCGGCCGGCAAGACCACCACCAAGGACCTGATCGGCCGGCTGGCCGCCGAGCTCGGCCCGACCGTGGCGCCCAAGGGCAGCTTCAACAACGAGCTCGGCTTCCCGATCACGGTGCTGCGCACCGACGCGGACACCCGCTACCTGGTCGCCGAGATGGGCGCCGCGGGCCGCGGCCACATCGGATATCTGACCACCATCGCGCCGCCGCGCCTGGGCGTGGTCCTCAACGTCGGCACCGCGCACGTCGGCCGGTTCGGCGGCGTCGAGGCGATCGCCGAGGCCAAGGGCGAGCTGGTCGAGGCGCTCCCGGAGTCCGGGAACTGCAACCCGGACCGGGACGGCGTGGCGCTGCTGAACGCCGACGACCCGCGGGTCCGGGCGATGGCCGCGCGCACCAAGGGCCGCGTCGTGCTGTTCGGCGAGGCCGCCGACGCCGACGTGCGGGCCGAGGACGTGCGGATCGACGCCGACGGCCGGGCCTCGTTCACCCTGCTGTACCGCGACGGCGAGGGCCCGCACCGGGTCCCGATCGCGCTGCGCCTGGTCGGCGAGCACCAGGTGTCCAACGCCCTGGCCGCCGCCGCCACCGGACTGGAACTCGGCCTGGCCGGCGAGCGGGTGGCCGCGGTGCTGTCGGCCGCCGAGCCGGACAGCAAGTGGCGGATGGAGATCCGCGAGTCCGCCGACGGCGTGACCGTGGTCAACGACGCCTACAACGCCAACCCGGACTCGATGCGCGCGGCACTGAAGACGCTGGCGACGATGGCCCGCTCGCGCCCCGGCGCCCGCTCCTGGGCGGTCCTGGGCGAGATGGGTGAGCTGGGCGAGTCCTCCGCCGTCGAGCACGACGGCGTGGGCCGGCTGGCGGTGCGGCTGAACATTGCCCAGACCGTGGCCGTGGGGCCGGGCGCGGGCGCGATCCACAGCGGGGCGTCCATGGAAGGGTCCTACGACGGGGAGTCGGTCGCCGTGCCGGACGCCGCGGCGGCGCTGGAGTTCGTGCGCGCCGGGGCCCGGCCGGGCGATGTGGTGTTGGTGAAGGCCTCGCGGTTCGTCGGGCTGGAGAAGCTCGCCGCCGCGCTGGTCGAACGTTCGACGTCGGGGGATGTCCACAGCGATCACAGGGACGGCGACGCGCCGCAGGCGCGCGGTGCGGGAGGTGGCGGCCGGTGAGCACGTACGCGGCGATCCATGCCGGGGTGGGGGCGGTGGTGCCCCACGCCGGTTCGGAGAGCGGCCTGCAGATGCGCGGGGTGCTGTACGCGGCGGGTATCGCGCTCTTTTTCTCGCTGATCGGCACGCCGATGGCGATCAAGACCCTGGCGCGCTACGGCTTCGGACAGCCGATCCGCGACGACGGGCCCACCACCCACCAGGCCAAGCGCGGCACGCCGACCATGGGCGGCGTGGTGATCGTGCTGGCCACCCTGCTCGGCTACGGCTTCACCAAGCTGGCCACCATGCACGCGCCGACCGCCTCCGGGCTGCTGGTGCTGTTCCTGATGGCCGGCATGGGCGTGGTGGGCTTCACCGACGACTTCCTGAAGGTGTTCCGCCAGCGCTCCCTCGGCCTGCGCGCCAAGGCCAAGATGGTCGGGCAGTGGATCGTCGCCATCGCCTTCGCGGTCCTGGCCCTGCACTTCCCGAACTCCCAGGGCTTCACGCCCGGCAACACGCACCTGTCCTTCGTCCGCAACATCTCCGCGATCGACCTCGGCGCGGTGCTGTTCGTGATCTGGGCCGGCCTGCTGATCGCCGGGACCTCCAACGGCGTGAACCTCACCGACGGCCTCGACGGCCTGGCCACCGGCTCCTGCGTGATGGTGTTCGCCTCCTACGTCCTGATCGGCGTCTGGCAGCACGGCGAGTCCTGCGCGGTGCTGGCCGGGGTCCACGGCTGCTATCCGGTCCGCGACCCCCTCGACCTGGCCATCGTCGCCGCGGCGATCATGGGGGCCTGCTTCGGCTTCCTGTGGTGGAACACCTCCCCGGCGAAGATCTACATGGGCGACACCGGCTCGCTGGCCCTCGGCGGCGCCCTGGCCGGCCTGGCCATCTGCTCCCAGACCGAGCTGCTGCTGGCCCTGCTCGGCGGCCTGTTCGTGATCATCACCCTCTCGGTGGTGATCCAGGTGGCCTACTTCAAGATGAGCGGCGGCAAGCGCGTGTTCAAGATGGCCCCGCTGCACCACCACTTCGAACTCGTCGGCTGGGCCGAGGTGACGGTCGTGGTGCGCTTCTGGATCATCTGCGGCCTGTTCTGCGGCCTCGGACTCGGGGTGTTCTACGCGGGGTGGATCACGGTCAAGTAGGGCGTCCAGGCTGTCTGGCCGCCGGGCCGGTTCGTTCCCGCCGGAGGGCGGGGGCGGGCCGGCCGCCGGGGCCGATCGTCAACTCCTCCTGCATCGTCATCGGGCAGAATCGACGCGCCGGCGCCAGGACGAACCGGGTCCGATAGGCCCGGGTCAACATACTGAGCGCGACCGGATCCCGCAGCTCCGACTCTCACACCCCTGGGGACGCGCGATGCCCCTACCGGGTTCCGTCCCTGCTCATCGCGGCCTGGAGCCGATCGCGGTCGGCCTCAGCCGCGCGACCAGCTCTTGGCCACCCGCTCCGCCAACGCCGCCAAGTGGAACCCGGCGCGCGCCATGGCCTCCTCGGCGGACCCCGCCTGCTCGGCGACCTCGTAGGCCGCGGCGAATCCCGCGTTCGCCAACTCCCGCTTGCCCACCTCGACCCGCCCGGCCAGCACGATGCACGGCCGTCCCGACCGCAGCGCCGCCTCGGCGACCCCGGTCGGCACCTTGCCGCCCAGCGAGCTGTGGTCGAACCGCCCCTCGCCGGTGACGACCAGATCCGCGCCCGCGATCAGGCCGGCCAATCCGGTCTCGGCGATGACTGTTCCGATGCCCGGGACCCGGTGGCCGCCGAGCAGCAGCAGGCCGTAGCCCAGCCCTCCGCCGGCCCCCGCGCCGGGCGCGTCCAACGTCCGCCGTACCGCTCCGGCCTCCTGCCCGAGCGCCCCGGCGAGCTCCGCGAACCGGGTCAGCGCGGCGTCCAGGCGCTGCACGTCGTCCGGCGTCGCGCCCTTCTGCGGGCCGAACACCGCCGCCGCGCCGCGCAGCCCCAGCAGCGGGTTGTCCACATCGCTCGCGACGACGATCCGCACCCCGGCCAGCCTGCGTCGCGGCTCGTCGAGGTCCAGCGACTCAAGCCCCTTCAACGCCGCGCCCCCGCCGCGCAGCAGCTCGGCCGGCTCGGCGCCCAGCGCGGCCAGCATGCCCGCGCCGCCGTCGGTCGTGCAGGTCCCGCCGAGCCCGATCACCAGCCGCGTCGCGCCCTCGGCCAGCGCGGCCGCGACGATCTCGCCGACCCCGTACGAACTGGCCGCCTTCGCGTCCCGCTCCTCGGCCGGGACCAGGTGCAGCCCGGCCGCCTCGGCCACCTCGATGTAGGCGGTGACCCCGGCCTCCTCCGCCGGGACCCCGTCGCCCTCGCGGCGGACCAGCAGGTACCGGGCGGTGACCGGCGCGCCGAGCGGCCCGGTCACGGTGACCAGCCGTTCGCCGCCCTCGCCCCAGGTGCCGGCGATGGTGTCGACGAAGCCGGGGCCGCCGTCGGACATCGCGACCCCCACCACCTCGTCCTCCGGGGAGGTCCGGAGCCAGCCCTCGGCGACGGCCTCCACGGCGTCGGGGGCGCTCAGCGTTCCGGCGAACTTGTCCATGGCGATGACGATGCGCACGCCACGGATGGTAACCGTTTTCCCGACCCGGCCGGTGTGACGTCCGCCACGGGAGACCGTCCCGGGTTCTCGTCACACTGACACCAGGGTATGATCTCTTAACGTCAGTTAGACGAAAAGGGGTAACGGGAGATGTCCACCACCACGTTCCAGGAGCCTGCGCCCACGCCTGTCAGCCTGCTCCTGCTCGGCCGCTCCGCCGACCCGCGCAGCGAGCGCGGCGTCGAGTGCCCCGGCGACCTCCCCCCGGCCTCCGACCCGGACCTGGTGGCCCGCGCCGCGGCGGCCAAGGCCAAGCTGGGCGACCGGCTGTTCGTGCTCGGCCACCACTACCAGCGCGACGAGGTCATCCGGTTCGCGGACGTCACCGGCGACTCCTTCAAGCTCGCGCAGCAGGCCGCCGCGCGGCCCGAGGCCGAGTACATCGTGTTCTGCGGCGTGCACTTCATGGCCGAGTCCGCCGACATCCTCACCTCCGACGCGCAGCGGGTGATCCTGCCGGACCTGGCCGCCGGCTGCTCGATGGCCGACATGGCGACCGCCGAGCAGGTCGAGCGGTGCTGGGAGCGGCTGGAGGACCTCGGCATCGCCGAGCGCGTGGTGCCGGTGTCGTACATGAACTCCTCGGCCGACATCAAGGCCTTCACCGGTCGGCACGGCGGCACGATCTGTACGTCCTCGAACGCCCAGCGCGCGCTGGAGTGGGCCTTCGACAAGGGCGAGCAGGTGCTGTTCCTGCCCGACCAGCACCTCGGTCGCAACACCGCGGTGCGGGACCTGGGCTACTCGCTGGAGGACTGCGTGGTCTACAACCCGCACCGTCCCGACGGCGGCCTGACCGACGAGGAGCTCCGCTCCGCGAAGATGATCCTGTGGCGCGGCCACTGCTCGGTGCACGGCCGGTTCACGCCCGAGTGCGTGGACGAGGTGCGCGAGCGGGTCCCCGGCGTGAACGTGCTGGTGCACCCGGAGTGCCGCCACGAGGTCGTCGAGAAGGCCGACTACGTGGGCTCCACCGAGCGCATCATCACCCTGCTGAACGAGGCCGAGCCGGGCAGCGCCTGGGCCATCGGCACGGAGCTGAACCTGGTCAAGCGGCTCGCGGCGCAGCACCCGGACAAGCAGATCGTGTTCCTGGACAAGAGCGTCTGCTACTGCTCCACGATGAACCGCATCGACCTGCCGCACCTGGTGTGGACGCTGGAGGCGCTGGCCGAGGGCCGGGTGCCGAACGTGATCGAGGTGGACTCGGACACGGCGCACTACGCGCGGGTCGCGCTGGAGCAGATGCTGGCGCTGCCGTAGGCCGCTGGGAGTACGGGAAATCGGGCCGAGCCTTCTTTGAGGGCTCGGCCTCGTTCTTTATCAGTGCGTTTTCACAGCCCCACCGCGGTCAGCGCGTCGAACATCCGCTGCGCCGCCGCGGTCATCTCCACGCGCACCGCCGCCACGTCCTCCCCGGCCGTGAGCTTGTGCCGGATCTCGCCGACCACCGCCCGGAAGGTCCCGGCCAGCGCGCCGGCCAGCAGCCGGGGGAGCGGGTCGCCGGCCGGCGCCTCGGCGGCCAGCACCGCGGTCAGCGCCGCCTCGGCTTGTTCGTTGATCTCCCGGGCCCGGGCGCGCAGCGACGGACTGGCGTCGATGGTGCGCCAGAACCGCTCCGCCTCGGGGGACAGGCCGATGGTCGGATCGCCCTCGGCCAGGGCCCGCATCACGCCGTCCCGGACCGCCTGGCTCGGCGACCGTCCCGGCGTCCGGTCCCGCACCCAGCCCGCGAGCCGCTCCGCGACCTCGGCCTGGCGGTCGAAGAACAGGTCCTCCTTGGTCGGGAAGTAGTTGAACGCCGTGTTCACCGACACACCCGCGGCCGCGGCCACCTCGGCCACCGTCACCTGCTCGAATCCGCGCTCGGTGAACAGCGCCAGCGCGGCGTCCGCCAGCGCGGCGCGGGTCCGCTGCTTCTTCTCCTCGCGAAGGCCCACAGCAGGATTATAGGGCCGCTGAAATTTTTAAGTGACACCAAAATTCTTGCTACGGTGTCTCCCATGACTTTCACCTTCGGCATCTATCCCGGCGGAGCGGTCGGCGGCGACGAGGGCGTCGTCGAGCCGGTCCGGCCCGACGACGCCGCGCTGATCCGCCAGGCCCTGGACGATTTGCACGGCGATCCGCACGGCGATTTGCACGGTGATCCGGGCAGCGATCCGAGCAGCGAGCTGCACGAAGACCCGCCCGCCTTCCTGGTCCGCAGCTACCTGCCGTTCCGCCCGCCTGCCGGAAGCGGCGAGCGGCCGGTCCCCGCCGAGCCCGAGAACCTGCTCGGCAACGGCCGCAAGCTGGAACTGGTCCTCGGTTACCGCGACCCGGACGGCGACCTCGAAGGCTGGCTGGCGTTCGTCCGCGCGGCCGTCACCGCCCACGGCGACCGGACCGCCCTGCTCCAGATCTGCGAGGAGCCCAACGCCGATCTGCCCTGCCTCGACGGCCGGACGCCCGGGGCGCGGCGCGCCCTGGTGCACGGCGTGGTCGCGGCCGCCGAGCAGGCCCGGGACCTGGGCCTGGACCTGGCCGTCGGCTTCAACGCGGTCCCGACCTTCGATGCCGACCTGGGCTTCTGGCAGGACCTCGCGGCGATCGCGGCCGCCGAGGCGCCGGGCTTCCACGCCGCGCTCGGCTACGTCGGCTTCGACTTCTTCCCCGACGTCTTCCGCCCGATCCCGCCCGCCGACCTGGCCCGCGCGGTCACGGCCGTGCTCACGGACTTCCGCGAACGCGTGCTGCCGGCCGCCGGGATCGGCGCCGACGTCCCGATCCGCATCGCCGAGAACGGCTGGTCCACCGGCGGCGGCCGTTCCGAGCAGCGCCAGGCCGAGGTGGTCCAGACCGTGCTCACCACGGTGCTCGGCCTCAGCGAACCCCTGGCCATCACCGGGTACAGCCACTTCTGCCTGCGCGACGCCGACTCGGCCAGTTCCTCGCTCTATTACGGCTTCGGCCTGCTGCGGGACGACTACACGCGCAAGCCCGCCTTCGCCGTCTATCGCCGGGCCTGCCGTCGTCAACTTGTATGAAGCCGCCCACAGCCCGCTCACGGTCTTGCCGGACCTGTGCGACGATGGACGATGGAATAGCTTCCGGCGGCGCGTGGTTCCCCCTGGTTGTGCAGGTGCGCTCCACGGGGCGCCGGTGTCCAGAAGAAGGAGTACGCATATGACCGTGCAGACGGAGGCCTCGCAGGAGGCGACTGTCGCGCAGGGCATCGTCCTGACCGCCGAGGCGGCGGGCAAGGTGAAGTCCCTGCTGGAGCAGGAGGGCCGCGACGACCTGTCGCTGCGCGTCGCCGTGCAGCCCGGCGGCTGCTCGGGTCTGCGCTACCAGCTCTACTTCGACGACCGGTCGCTCGACGGCGACGTCGTCGCGGAGTTCGACGGTGTGAGCGTCGTCACCGACCGCATGTCGGCGCCGTACCTGGCCGGTGCGACGGTGGACTTCGTCGACACCATCGAGAAGCAGGGCTTCACGATCGACAACCCGAACGCGGGTTCGTCCTGCGCCTGTGGCGACAGCTTCAGCTAAGGAAAACCCACCCGCTCCGGCAGGCCTCCAGCCGGTTCCGGACGGGAGCACAATACGGTGGGTGGGCCCTGTTCCGGGGTCCACCCATTTTGCCGTGCCCGTGAGCGCACCACCGCTGGTGCCCCGCCCACAGAATCGAGTCTCGCCGTGCGTGTCGCCGTCGCCGGTTCCATCGCCACCGATCACCTGATGAGCTTCCCCGGCCGCTTCGCCGAGCAGCTGGTGGCCGAGCAACTGCACACCGTGTCGCTGTCGTTCCTGGTCGACTCCCTGGAGATCCGTCGCGGCGGGGTCGCGCCGAACATCTGCTTCGGCATGGGCCAGCTGGGCCTGCGGCCGATCCTGGTCGGCAGCGCCGGCGAGGACTTCCGCGAGTACCGGTCCTGGCTGGAGCGCCACAACGTGGACTGCGAGTCGGTCCGGATCAGTGAACTGCTGCACACCGCGCGCTTCGTCTGCACCACCGACGCCGACCACAACCAGATCGCCTCCTTCTACACCGGCGCGATGGCCGAGGCCCGGCTGATCGAGCTGGGCCCGATCGCCGAGCGGGTGGGCGGCCTGGACCTGGTGCTGATCAGCGCCGACGACCCCGAGGGCATGCTGCGCCACACCGACGAGTGCCGCGAGCGCGGCCTGCCGTTCGCCGCCGACCCCTCGCAGCAGCTGGCCCGGATGGCCGGCGAGGAGATCAAGCGCCTGGTGGACGGGGCCCGCTTCCTGTTCACCAACGAGTACGAGGCGGCCCTGATCGAGCAGAAGACCGGCTGGGACGCCGCCGAGATGCTGCGCCGCGTCGACACCCGGATCACCACCCTGGGCGCCAAGGGCGTGCGCCTGACCCGCCTGGAGGCCGACGGCAGCGTCCACGTGCTGGAGGTGCCGGCCCCCAAGGAGGAGCGCAAGGCCGACCCGACCGGCGTCGGCGACGCCTTCCGCGCCGGCTTCCTCGCCGCCCTGTCCTGGGGCGCGACCGAGGAGCGGGCCGCGCAGGTCGGCTGCATGCTGGCGACGCTGGTCATCGAGACGGTCGGCACGCAGGAGTACGACCTGGTGCGCGGACGGTTCGTGGAGCGGTTCGCCGAGGCGTACGGGAACGAGGCCGTGGCCGAGGTCGCGGGGCATCTGGCGGTCGTCGCGGCCTGAGTGGTCGCGGCTCGGTGCCGGCTCGGGTTCGTCCGAGCCGACTCAGTGTTGGACCGGTGCTATCGCAGCCGGTCCAGCACCCCGGGCAGCACGGCGAGGAATCGGTCGACGTCCTCCTCGGCGGCGCCGAACGGCAGTGACACCCGGACGTTGCCGCGGTCCGCGGCGCCCATCGCCACCAGGACATGGCTCGGCGTGACCGTGTCCGACGTGCACGCCGACCCGGAGGAGACCTCGAACCCGGCCTCGTCGAGATCGAGCACCAGCGCCTCGGCGTTGACCGCGGGGCAGGAGAAGGCGACCAGGTTCGGCAGGCGGTCGTCGGGGTCCCCGAAGACGTCGATGTCCTCGGCGACGTTCGGCAACGCGGCCCGCAGCCGGGCGGTCAGCGCCCGCAGCCGCACCGCCTCCGCTTCGCGTTCACTCTCCCGGGCGACCAGCGCGGCGGCCGCCGCCACGATCCCGGGCAGGTTCACCGCCCCCGGCACCCGGCCGTCTTCGTGTTCGTCGACAGCCCAGGTCGGCGCGAACCGGGTCCCCTTCCGGATCGCCAGGACCCCGACGCCGGCCGGGCCGCCCCATTTGTGAGACGAAGCACACAGCACCGACCATTCCGCGGGGACCGGCAGCCGTCCGACCACTTGCGCGGCGTCCACCAGCAACGGCACTCCCGCCGTCACCGCGGCCTCGAACACCGGGCCCAGCGGCTGCACCGTCCCGACCTCGTGATTGGCCGCCTGGAGGCACGCCAGCGCCGTTCCCGGCGCCCGGAGCTCTCTGGCGAACGCCTCGACGTCGACGCGGCCCACCGCGTCGACCCCGACCACGGAGACCACGCCGGAGGCCGACAGCGTCTCGGCGATCGTCGGCTCGGCGTCGGAATCGGCGGAGACAGTACTTCTCGGTGTGCTTCCGCCGTCGGAGAAGACCTGCGTGACATGCGTTTCCGCCGCGTGCAGGACCGCGGAGTGCTCGACCGCCGACACCACCAGCCGTCGCCCCACCCGCTGCCGCCCGGCGAGCACGCCGGCCACTCCGTAGTGGACGGCCGCCGTTCCCGAAGGAGTGAACACCACTTCGCGGGCCCGGCAGCCGAGCACCTCGGCGACCGCCGCCCGCGCCTGGTCGAGCAGCATCCGGGCCCGGCGTCCGCTCCGGTACAGCCGTGCCGGGTCGGCCCAGCCCTCGTCGAAGGCCGCCGCGAGCGCGGCGCGGGCGGCCGGATGCGGGGGTTCGGCCGAGGCCGCGTCGAAATGTGTCACGCCTTTGACGATACGGACCCGGGCTCGTCACGCGGAGTGCACGTCACAGCTCGAAACAGTGCTCGATGGATCTCCGGGGCCGCGACAGTTCGGCCGGAAGTGTGACCGTCGCACCCCGCCACACGCGTTAACCGGGACCTCCGCGCGCGGGGCAATTGGGGCTGGAGTAGGGTTTGGCCGCGAGAGAGAAGACACCGCCCTGGCAGGGCCGTGACGTGCGGGCCACCGGGCCGACCCGGGCAGGCCCGTCGCCGCTGCCCGCCGCTCAGGCATGAACCTCGGGAAGGCAACCTTGAGTCCACACGGCTCCGACCCGTCGCCGCAGCGCACCTCACCGGCGCGGCGATCGCGGCGCGCGAAGCTCGGCGTGCTTGCCGTGGCCGGGCTGGTCGCCATGACCGCCACCGGCTGCAACGTAGACGAAGCGAAGCGGCTCGGAGTTCCCGAGCCGGCCACCAAGGAAGCGCCGATCATCCTGCACCTGTGGCAGGGTTCGTGGATCGCCGCGCTGGCCGTCGGTGCCCTCGTGTGGGGCCTGATCCTGTGGAGCGTCGTCTTCTACCGGCGCAAGCGCACCGGCGTCGAGATCCCGGCGCAGACCCGGTACAACGTGCCGATCGAAGTCCTGTTCACGGTCGTGCCCTTCATCATGATCGCGGTGCTGTTCTTCTTCACGGCCAAGGACGAGTCCAAGCTGCTGCAGCTGCACAAGAACCCCGACGTGAAGGTGAACGTCGTGGGCCGGCAGTGGTCCTGGTCCTGGAACTACAACTACGACGCGGTCACCAAGCAGGAGACCCCGGGCCAGCTGGCGGTCTACGACGCCGGCACCCCGGCCGAGATCCCCGTGCTGTGGCTGCCGGTGAACGAGCGGGTCCGGTTCTCGCTGACCTCGACCGACGTCATCCACTCCTTCTGGGTCCCGAACTTCCTGTTCAAGCTGGACGTGGTGCCCGGCCGGGTGAACCAGTTCGAGCTCACCCCCACCAAGGAGGGCGAGTTCATCGGCCGCTGCGCCGAGCTGTGCGGTGTGGACCACTCCCGGATGCTGTTCAAGGTGAAGGTCGTCTCGGCGGCCGACTACCAGGCGCACCTGCAGGAGCTGGCGAACAAGATCGACCCGGTGACCGGCAAGGGCCAGACCGGTCAGATGCCCGTGGGCTTCAACCCCAACGGCGTCGACCTGCGGCCCGGCCCGCTGACCGGTATCGGCAACGACTCCACAGGGAAAGAAAAGTGACGGCCATCAGTGAACCGCGCGCTGTCAGCGCGCCGCACCAGAGCCGTGTGCCCGGCAACATCGTGGTGAAGTGGCTGACGTCCACCGACCACAAGGTGATCGGGTACATGTACCTCATCACGTCGTTCTGCTTCTTCGGGATCGGCGGCCTGCTGGCCCTGCTGATGCGCGCCGAGCTGGCCCGTCCCGGTCTGCAGTTCCTGACCACGGAGCAGTTCAACCAGGCGTTCACCATGCACGGCACGATCATGCTGCTGATGTTCGCCACGCCGCTGTTCATCGGGTTCGCGAACGTCATCGTGCCGCTGCAGATCGGCGCGCCGGACGTGGCCTTCCCGCGGCTGAACATGTTCGCCTACTGGCTGTTCCTGTTCGGCTCGCTGATCGCCGTCGGCGGCTTCCTCACCCCGCAGGGCGCCGCGGACTTCGGCTGGTTCGCCTACGCGCCGCTGACCGACGCGATCCACTCCCCGGGCATCGGCGCGGACATGTGGATCATGGGTCTGGCGCTGTCCGGCTTCGGCACCATCCTCGGCGGCGTCAACTTCATCACCACGATCATCTGCATGCGCGCGCCGGGCATGACGATGTTCCGGATGCCGATCTTCACCTGGAACATCCTGCTCACCGCGGTGCTGGTGCTGATGGCCTTCCCGGTGCTGGCCGCCGCGCTGTTCGCGCTGGAGGCCGACCGCCGGCTGGGCGCGCAGATCTTCGAGGCCGACAACGGCGGGGCGCTGCTGTGGCAGCACCTGTTCTGGTTCTTCGGGCACCCCGAGGTGTACATCGTCGCGCTGCCGTTCTTCGGCATCATCTCCGAGATCATCCCGGTCTTCAGCCGCAAGCCGATCTTCGGCTACAACACGCTGGTGATGGCGACCATGTCGATCGCCGGCCTGTCGGTGACGGTGTGGGCGCACCACATGTTCACCACCGGCGCGGTGATGCTGCCGTTCTTCGCCTTCATGTCGTACCTGATCGCGGTGCCCACCGGCATCAAGTTCTTCGACTGGATCGGCACCATGTGGCGCGGCTCGCTGAGCTTCGACACGCCGATGCTGTGGTCGGTCGGCTTCCTGGTGACCTTCCTGTTCGGCGGTCTGACCGGCGTGCTGCTGGCCTCCCCGCCGATCGACTTCCACGTGCAGGACTCGTACTTCGTGGTGGCGCACTTCCACTACGTGCTGTTCGGCACCGTGGTGTTCGCGATGAACGCCGGCTTCTACTTCTGGTGGCCGAAGTTCACCGGCAAGATGCTGGACGAGCGGCTGGGCAAGATCCACTTCTGGATCCTGTTCGTCGGCTTCCACACCACCTTCCTGGTGCAGCACTGGCTCGGCGCGGAGGGCATGCCCCGCCGCTACGCCGACTACCTGTCCAGCGACGGGTTCACCACGCTGAACACGATCTCCTCGATCGGTTCGTTCGTCCTGGGCGCCTCGACGCTGCCCTTCCTGTACAACGTGTACATCACCGCCAAGCGCGGCAAGAAGGTCACCGTCGACGACCCGTGGGGCTACGGCCGCTCGCTGGAGTGGGCCACCTCCTGCCCGCCGCCGCGGCACAACTTCCACTCGCTGCCGCGCATCCGCTCCGAGTCCCCGGCCTTCGACCTCCACCACCCGGAGATCGCGGCCCTGGACCTGGGCCACGGCCACGGTAAGAAGCCGGCCGTCGCGGCGCCGACGCAGACCGCGCAGACCGACTCCTCCGAGGGTGGTGCCGAGTGAAGTTCGAAGCCAAGCTGTTCGGGTTCGTCGCCATCTTCCTGATGATCGACGTCCCGGTGTACTGGTGGCTGTCCAAGGACACGGTGGGCACCACCGCACTGTCCATGGCCTTCGGCCTGTGCGCCCTGGTGTGGTTCTACCTGTACTTCACCGCGATCCGCATCGGCCCCCGCCCCGAGGACCGCGACGACGCGGAGATCTCGGAGATGGCCGGCGAACTCGGCTTCTTCTCCCCGCACTCCTGGTGGCCGCTGTACACCGCCGGCTCCGCGGCGATCGCCTTCATGGGCGTCATCTTCGGCTGGTGGCTGCTCCTGGTGGCCGTGCCGTTCGGCGCGTACGCGGTGATCGGGCTGGTGTTCGAGTACTACCGCCGGGAGAACAACCGGTACGGCGAGGCCGGCGCGGGGCACTGAGTGCGCTGTGCGGGTCGTTGTCTGATCGTTTTGTAGTGTGACGTGGCGAGAGCCCGGTTCCAGGCAGACCTGGGGCCGGGCTCTCGTTGTGTTCGGCGCGGGGGGTGCCGGGGCTCGGCGGGGCAACCGTTTTCTGGGCCCGCGGCCACGCCGTCATCCCTGCCTATGACCCCCGTTTCAGCTTCGTCTCGGTTTTGCGCTTCAGTTCGAAACCGAAACAGCCGACCGCGTAGACTCCCTGTTTCGTACCAGGCGTGTAATGAACCGACGATCACCCCGACGCGCACGCAACCCAGGCCCACGCTGCGACGTCTGTAGGGATGTATCGGCCACGACTAGAGACTTTCAGGGAGGGACTCGTGGCACACCAGCTCGGCCAGGGTGGTACCGCGGGCGGACGGCGGCGGCGCCGGGTCGTGGCGCTGACCGCCGCGGCCGCGGCCGTGGCGCTGCTCACAGCGGCCTGCGGCGGCGGATCGACCGGCACCAAGACGGCGACCGCCCCGGTCGGCAACGGACAGACCGCGTCGTCCTCCAGCAGCACCGCGGGCGGCGGGGAGACGCCCGCGGGCGCGAGCCCGTCGTCGTCCTCGGCGCCGCCGATGGTCCTCAGCGCGAACCCGGTGGACGGCACCAAGGCCGCCGATCCCAGCAAGGGGATCCAGATCAGCGCGGCGGGCGGGAAGCTGGAGAGCGTCACCGCCACCGACTCCGGCGGCAAGGCCGTGGCCGGCACGATGGCGGCCGACGGGTCCTCCTGGACCTCCAACGGCAACCTGGCCATATCCAGCAGCTACACGGTCACCGCGAAGGCGCAGGACGCCTCCGGGGCGGAGAAGACCACCACCTCGAAGTTCACCACCCTGACCCCGCAGAAGAAGCTGGGTCTGGACCACTACGTGCCGGACGACGGGACCAAGGTCGGCGTCGGCCAGCCGGTGGCGGTGTTCTTCACCAACGCGCCGAACGAGAAGAACCGCGACGCGGTCGAGAAGGCGATGACCGTCACCACCACGCCGCCCGTCGACGGCGCGTGGAGCTGGGTCGGCGCCAAGGAGGTCGACTGGCGGCCCAAGGACTACTGGCCCTCCGGCACCAAGGTCCAGGTCCACATGGGCCTGAACGGCGTGAAGGCCGGCGACGTCACCTGGGGCTCGTACACCAAGGACTTCTCCTTCACCATCGGCGACTCGATGATCAGCACCGTCGACCTGGTGAAGGACCAGATGACGGTGCGCAAGAACGGCCAGGTCATCAAGACGATCCCGGTCAGCGGCGGCGAAGTGCCCAAGCACCCGACCTGGAGCGGCAAGATGGTGGTCCTGGAGAAGGACGCCACCCTGCAGATGACGTCGGCCTCGGTGAACTTCACCGACGCCTCCGACTTCTACGACCTGAAGGTCCAGTCCGCGGTGAAGCTCACCGACTCCGGCACCTTCCTGCACGCCGCCCCGTGGAACGCGGGCAAGTTCGGCCGCGTCAACGGCAGCCACGGCTGCATTGGCATGGGCCTGGACGACGCCTCCTGGTTCTTCAACCAGACGACGGTCGGCGACGTGGTCGAGGTCCTGAAGTCCCAGAACACCAAGGACAACGTCACCACGAACTCGGCCCCCGGCTTCGACGACTGGAACCTGACCTGGGACCAGTGGCTGAAGGGCTCGGCGACCGGAGTCCAGACCGCGCACTAGAAGTACGCTGATCACAGCAAGTCAAGGGCTGGCCACACTCTGTCAGGGGGTGTGGCTAGCCTTTTGGGTATGACGCTTGCTGTGACGCGTGAACCGCCTTTGGAGCCGCAGGGGCCTTCGGAGCCGCTGGGGCGCTCGAAGCCGCCGGAGCAAGAACCGCCGGACCCGGCCGCTCGCGCCACGCCCGGCACAGCTCCCGGCGTCGGCGCCGCTTCCACCCCCGGACCGGTCGATGAGGCTGTCCTGACCGCCTACGGCATGGTGGAGGCCGCCGGGCTGCTCAGTGGCGTCTCGCTGGAGCTGTGGGAGCACCTGCCCGAGGACTTCTGCCGGGACCATGAGCTTGACCGAGGGCGGCTGATCACCCGCCAGTCCGGCAGCCGCGGACACCAGACGGCATCCCGTCGCCTGGCGAACGCCCTTGAGAAGGCGGCCCGATCAGCGGTCGGCGCAGGAGCCTACGCCTGCCTCACCGTCAACCAGGACGTCGATGTGCGGCTGTGGGACGTCCCGGCGGCGACCGTCCGCCGTCCCGACGTCCTGGTCCACAGATGCCTGGACCCCGGAGCCGACCTGTGGGCCGAGCACCTGCTGCTGGCCGTGGAGATCGTGTCCCCGACCAGCCGGGCGACCGACACCGGCAGGGACAATCCCGACTCCGGATTCGAATCGAAGATGACGCAATACGCCCGCGTCGGCATCAAGCACTACTGGATCGTCCGCCTCAAGCCGGACGACTCGGCGATCGAGTCGATCGAGGAGTGGCGCTCGCTCGACAGGCACCCCGAATACACTCTCGCGGCAGTGTGGACCGCCGAGCCCGACCGTGACGCGGTCGGCACGGAGTCGCCATTCCGGATCGAGATCAGCTGGACCGACCTCGACTTCTAGCCCGCTATGACGCGTGAACCGCCGTTGGAGCTGCCGGGGCCGACGGAGCGGGAACCCGGACCGGTCGACGAGGCCGTCCTGGCCGCCTACGGCATGGTCGAGGCCGCCGGGCTGCTCAGCGGCGTCTCGCTGGAGCTGTGGGAGCACCTGCCCGAGGACTTTTGCCAGGACCATGAGCTCGACCGGGGACGGCTGATCCGCCGCGAGTCGGGAACACCCGGCCACCAGAGCGCTTCGCTGTCGATCGCGATCGTTCTGAAGTCCGCCGCGCGCAAGGCGGTCGCCGCCGAGATGTACTCCTGCCTGCGCGTTTCCCAAGATTTGGACGTCCGCCTCTGGGACGTGCCCTGTGCGACCATCCGGAAGCCCGATGTCCTGGTGTACCGCTGCCTGGAGCCGGGAGCGCGCAGGCTGTGGGCCGGCAACGTGCTGCCCGACGATTCAGCGATCGCCACCATTCAGCGGTTCCGCCTCGTCCAGGACCACGGCGTCTACCTCGACGCGGGGACCTGGACGAACGGCGCGACCGCCGAAGCCGTCCGCACCGACACACCCTTCCCCATCGAAGCGGCCTGGACCGACCTCGACTTCTAGCCCTACCGCTCCCCGACCAACCGTTCCGAAACCTCCACCCACTTCGCCAGCACCCCGGCCGCCGCACCCGAGTCGATGGCCTCCGCGGCCTTCGCCAAGCCGGCGCCCAGCCGCTCCGCGACCGGTGCGTCCGACGGGGTCAGCGCCGCCAGCGCCGCCGCCGACGACAGCAGCACCGCGTCCCGTACCGCGCCGCGTTCGCCGTCCAGCAGGCGGCGGGCCACGCCCGCGTTGAACTCCGGGTCGGCGCCGCGGAGGGCGCTGACGGGGGAGCGGTCGATGCCGACGTCGGTGGGGTCGAAGGTTTCGCGGCGGACTTCGCCGGAGGAGGCGGTCCAGATGCTGGTGGTGGTCGCGACGGAGATCTCGTCGAGGCCGTCGTCGCCGCGGAAGACCAGGGCTTCGACGCCGCGGCGGGCGAAGACGCCGGCCAGGACCGGGGCCATGCGTTCGTCGAAGACGCCGACGGCTGAGGCCTTGGGGCGGGCCGGGTTGGTGAGCGGGCCCAGGAAGTTGAAGAAGGTGGGGATCGCCAGTTCCTTGCGGGCCACGCCCGCGTGGCGGAGGGAGGCGTGGAAGACCGGGGCGAAGCAGAAGGTGATGCCGACTTCCTTGGCGACCTGGGCCACGGCCTCCGGGGCCAGGTCCAGGCGGACGCCCAGGCGTTCCAGGACGTCGGCGGCGCCGGAGGCGGAGGAGGCCGCGCGGTTGCCGTGCTTGACCACGGTGGCGCCGGCGCCGGCCGTGACGATCGCCGACATCGTGGAGATGTTGACGGTCTGCGCGCGGTCGCCGCCGGTGCCGACGATGTCGACGGTTGCCCCCGGTACGTCGATGAGCAGGGCGTGGGTGTACATCGAGGTCACGAAGCCCTCGATCTCGTCGACCGCCTCGCCCTTCGCCCGCAGCGCCACGGCCAGCCCCGCGACCTGCGTCGGGGTGGCCTCGCCGGTCATCACGCGGTCCATGGCCCAGGCCGCGTCGGCGACCGAGAGGTCCTCGCGGCGGAGGACCGCCGACAGGAGCTCGGGCCAGGTGCGCTGCTCGGTCATCGGCGGTTCGCCTCCGTCTCTACGGAACGTCTCTATAGAACGCCAATAGGCATCCTCTATAGAGACACTCTCTATAGAGGCTCACTGAGCGGAACCCTACGCCGCGACCCGCTTGGCGATGCGCTCCCGGACCAACTCCGCGACCGAGTCTGCCAGCGCGACCGGGTCGATCGGGTGCGGTGTCCACGCCTCGGCCCGCGACCACGTCGCCAGCCATCCGTCCTGCGGCCGCCCGGTCAGCACCAGCACCGGCGGGCACTGGTAGACCTCGTCCTTCAGCTGGCGGCACACGCCCATCCCGCCGGCCGGGGTGGCCTCCCCGTCCAGGATCAGGATGTCGAAGCCGCCCTTGTCCACGGCGCCGACCACGGCGTCGGCCGTCGCGAACTCGGCGGTCCGGATCGGCGGGAGGTCGGCGGCGACCCGGCGCCCCAGCGCCATGACGACCTTCTCCCGCGTGGTCGAGTCATCGCTGTAGACGAGGACCTTGATCGCGGGCTGCTCGCTGGCCGTACCAGCGGACGCTTGCTGGTTGTTCATGCGGTGGAGCTTACTCGGCGTGCTTGCTCCGCTTCCAGACGGTCAAGCCGTCGATCTTCGCGCTCGGCCTCCCGCTGGGACTGCTTGGCCCACTGCACCGCCAGCACGATGAAGACCAGGAATCCGACCAGGTCCCCGGACCCCCACAGGATCCCGCCGGCCGCGTGCTGGTCGGTCAGCGGGTCCGAGCCCCACTGCCGCAGCTGGAACAGCGGCGTGTAGTAGGACGCCGCGATCAGGTCGTTGTCCTGCATGATCGTCAGGCCCAGGATCGCGTGGAACGGCAGCGTGGCGAAGATCGCCAGCAGCCGGAACGGGTACGGCAGCCGGTTCGGCACCGGGTCCACGCCCAGCAGCGGCCAGAACCACAGCGAGCCGATCAGCACGAAGTGCAGGTGCGTGACCTCGTGCAGGTACGTGTTCTCCAGCGTCGCCTGGTACCACCCGGTGAAGTACAGGGCGAACGGCGTGGCCACGAACAGGATCCCGGCCACCAGCGGGAACGACAGGATCCGCGCGACCCAGGAGTGCAGCAGCGCCATCAGCAGCTTGCGTCCGCGCAGTGGCAGCGTCCGCAGCGCCAGCGTCACCGGCGCGCCCAGGCACAGGAACACCGGCGTGACCATGGACAGGATCATGTGCTGGATCATGTGCACGCTCATCAAGGTGTCGTCGTACGTCCCCAGACAGGACATCGTCGCGATCACCATCGTGCCCAGCCCGCCGGCCACGAAGGCCACGGTCCGGCCGATCGGCCACTTGTCACCCCGGCGGGTGAGCGTGGACACCCCATAGAGGTACAGCCCGCCGATCGCCACGATCACCGCCGCGAGCCACGGGTCCACGCTCCACGCGGTGAGGATCCGCCCCCCGGTCAGGGGCGGCTGGAGGTCGCCGCCGGACGCGGCGAAGAGGTCTGCTGATAGCGGGCTCACCCGTCCAGCGTAGAACCCGCCCCACCTCGATCCTCACCCAGGTCCGACATGTCCGGCCGCGGCGGTCCCGCGGCGGAAGTGGAAGGACACTGAGCGTGGCCGGACGGGGCCGGGAACCGATCGGCCCGCCCCGGCGTTAACTCGATCGGCCCCATACGCACAGGACACTGGTTCCTTAACACCCACCCCCGGCGTGTGCCCGCCTTGGGGTGACGACATAATGGCGGCCGTGGCGACAGCAACTGCAACTACTCAAGCGGGGCAGGCCCACCGCCTGCCCAACCGGCCGAACCTGGTCAGCGTCGGGACGATCGTCTGGCTGAGCTCGGAACTGATGTTCTTCGCGGCGCTGTTCGCGATGTACTTCACGATCCGCTCGGTGCACGGGTCGCAGTACTTCGTGGAGCAGGCCAAGCACCTGAACATGTCCCTGGCCGTGCCGAACACCACGATCCTGGTGCTGTCCTCGGTGACCTGCCAGATGGGCGTGTTCGCGGCCGAGCGTGGGGACGTGCGGAAGCTGCGGAGCTGGTTCATCCTCACCTTCATCATGGGCGCGGTCTTCGTCGCCGGCCAGGTGTGGGAGTACTCGGCCCTGGTGAAGGAGAACCTGACGATCTCGGCCAACGCCTGGACGTCCGTGTTCTACCTCACCACCGGTTTCCACGGCATGCACGTGACCGGCGGCCTGCTCGCGTTCCTGCTGGTGCTGGGCCGGACCTACCTGGCCAAGCGCTTCACCCACGACCAGGCCACCTCCGCGATCGTCGTGTCGTACTACTGGCACTTCGTCGACGTGGTGTGGATCGGCCTGTTCTTCGTCATCTACATCATGAAATGACCCGGACCAGTGGAATCGGTAAGGAATCCTCTGTCGTGAACACGCTCTCGGCACGACGACGCCATCCGCTGGCCGCGTTCGTCGTCCTCTTCCTCGCGCTGGGCCTCATCGGCGCGACCTACGCCACCCTGGGCTCGACCCAGGCGAAGGCGTCGTCCTCGACCGCCACGCCGGACGAGCTCGCCAAGGGGCAGAAGCTCTTTCAGTCCGCCTGCTCGTCCTGCCACGGCTTGCAGGGACAGGGCGTGCAGGGCTCGGGCCCGTCGCTGATCGGAGTCGGCCAGGCCGCAGTCGACTTCCAGGTCGGCACCGGCCGGATGCCCGCGATGCAGATCGGCCCGCAGGTCGCCGCCAAGCCGCCGGTCTACAGCCCGGACGACATCGCCGCGATGGCGGCCTACATCGGCTCCCTGGGCACCGGTCCGGACGTTCCGACGCCCGACCTGTACACCCCCGCGGACCCGAACAGCGCGGAGTACAAGGCCTCCGTCGCCAACGGCGGCGTGCTGTTCCGCACCAACTGCTCGCAGTGCCACAACGTGGCCGGGGCCGGCGGCGCGCTGACCGACGGCAAGTTCGCCCCGTCGCTGCGCGAGACCTCCGAGAAGCACATCTACGAGGCCATGCTCACCGGCCCGCAGAACATGCCGATCTTCGGCGACAAGGTGATGACCCCGCAGGACAAGCGGGACATCATCGCCTACCTGGTGGACAGCCGCTCGCAGGCCGGCAGCCCCGGCGGTCTGGACCTGGGCTCGATCGGCCCGGTGTCCGAAGGCCTGTTCGTCTGGACCATCGTGCTCGGCCTGCTGATCGTGTTCACCTGCTGGATCGGTGCGCACACCACCAAGGCGTCCCGCGCCCGCGTCGCCCACTTCGAGGCGACGACCGGGAAGGACGCGACGAACAATGAGTGATCGGGACATGTCAACGGACCACCTGCCTGAAAGTGTCGGCGGGGCGGGCCACGGCACCTTGACGAAGGACGCCGCGGCGGTCGACCCCTTCCAGGACCCGGGCCTGCCGGAGCACCGGCCCCGGGTCACCGATCTGGACCCCAGGGCTGCCAAGCGCGCCGAGCGCCAGGTCGCCCTGCTGTTCCTGATCGCCATCGCCGGCCTGGTCGGCTCGCTGTTCTGCTACACGCTGATCTCGAACACGGCGGTCGTCCGGATCACCGGACTGGGCACGGTCAACGCCAACAACCTGGCGCTCGGCCTGTGCCTGGGCTTCGCGTTCCTGGCCCTGGGCGCCGGCGCGATCCACTGGGCCCGGACCCTGATGACCGACGTGGACCTGGTCCAGGAGCGGCACCCGATGCGGTCGGACCCCGAGAGCACCGCGTTCGCGGTCTCGGAGTTCAAGCAGGGCGTCGCGGACTCCGGCTTCACCAAGTACCCGCTGATCCGCCGGTCGCTGCTGACCGCGATGCTGGTGCTGCCGCTGCCGGCGGTCTGGCTGCTGCGCGACCTCGGGCCGATGCCCAAGGACAACCTGCGCAAGACGCTGTGGGCCGAGGGCCAGAAGCTGGTGAACCCCAACACCAAGCAGCCGCTGAAGGCCGAGGACATCACGGTCGGCACGCTGGCCATGGCGAACCCGGAGCAGATCTACTCCCCGGAGCAGAAGGACGAGTTCGTCGACCAGCTGGCCAAGGCCGCGGTGCTGGTCGTGCGGCTTCCGCAGGAGGCGCTGAAGGGCTCCGAGGCGCAGAAGAAGAAGCAGTGGGACTGGTCGGTGGACGGCATCATGGCGTTCTCCAAGATCTGCACCCACGTCGGCTGCCCGGTCGCGCTGTACGAGCAGCAGACGCACCACATGCTCTGCCCGTGCCACCAGTCGACCTTCGACCTGTCCGACGACGGCCGCGTGATCTTCGGCCCGGCGGCGCGCTCGCTGCCGCAGCTGCCGATCCGCGTCAACGAGAACGGTGAGCTGGTCGCGGTCAGCGACTTCCGCGAGCCGGTGGGCCCGAGCTTCTGGGAGCGCGGATGAGCGCCACGACCGCCCCGGTGACCGGGGACAAGGACCGCGAAGAGACCAAGACCGACCCGGTGTCGCGCTGGGCGGACGAGCGGCTCAGCATCTACAAGGGCAGCAAGAACCTGCTCCGCAAGGTCTTCCCGGACCACTGGAGCTTCCTGCTCGGCGAGATCGCGCTGTTCTCGTTCATCCTGATCCTGCTGTCGGGCGTGTTCCTGACGCTGTGGTTCAAGCCGAGCATGGCCGAGGTCGAGTACCACGGCTCGTACTACCCGCTGAACGGCGTGTCGATGTCCGAGGCCTTCGCCTCGACGCTGCACATCTCGTTCGACGTCCGCGCCGGGCTGCTGATGCGCCAGGTGCACCACTGGGCCGCCCTGATCTTCATCATGGCGATCATGGTGCACTCGCTGCGCATCTTCTTCACCGGCGCGTTCCGCAAGCCGCGCGAGATCAACTGGCTCATCGGCTTCACGCTGATGATCCTGGGCCTGCTGGAGGGCTTCGCCGGCTACTCGCTGCCGGACGACCTGCTCTCCGGCACCGGACTGCGCATCGCCTCCGGCGTGGTGCTGGCGATCCCGATCGTCGGCACGTACCTGTCGTACTTCCTGTTCGGCGGCGACTTCCCCGGCCACGACTTCATCCCGCGGCTGTTCACCATCCACGTGCTGCTGGTGCCGGCGCTGATCGTCGGCCTGGTCACCGCGCACCTGATCCTGGTGTTCGTGCAGAAGCACACCCAGTGGGCCGGGCCGGGCAAGACCAACGAGAACGTGGTCGGCCTGCCGCTGCTGCCGGTGTACACCGCCAAGGCCGGCGGGTTCATGTTCGTGATCTTCGGCGTGGTCTTCCTGCTGGCGGGCCTGGTGCAGATCAACCCGATCTGGGCCTACGGACCGTACACACCGGACCAGATCAGCGCGGGTTCCCAACCGGACTGGTACATCGGCTTCCTCGAAGGCTCCCTTCGCATGATGCCGAACTGGGAGTGGAACATCTGGGGCCACACGCTGTCCTTCAACGTGCTGATCCCGTCGCTGATCGTCCCGGGCATCCTGTTCACCGGCATGGCCCTGTGGCCGTTCTTCGAGCAGTGGGTCACCGGCGACAAGCGGGAGCACCACCTGCTGGACCGCCCGCGCAACCGCCCGACCCGCACCGCGGTCGGCGTCGCCGGCATCACGTTCTACGGCGTGCTGTGGCTCGGCGGCGGCAACGACCTGATCGCGACCCACTTCCACCTCTCGGTGGAGTCGCTGACCTGGACCTTCCGCGTCCTGGTCTTCCTGGGCCCGATCATCGCCTTCTGGAGCACCAAGCGCATCGCGCTGGGCCTGCAGCGCCGGGACAAGGACAAGATCCTGCACGGCCGCGAGACCGGCATCATCAAGGTCTCGCTGGACGGCGAGTTCTCCGAGGTCCACGAGCCGCTGTCGGCCGGCGAGCGGTTCCGCCTGACCGCGCACGAAGTGCAGAAGCCGCTGGAACTCGGCCCCGCCACGGACGAGAACGGCGTGCCGCGCCCGGGCGGCCGGTCGCTGAAGCTGCGCGCGAAGGCCTCGAAGGCCATGTTCTCCGACCACGTCGAGACGACGGTCGAGGAGTACAAGGAGATCGAGGCCGGTCACGGACACCACTGAGGTGCGCTGAAGCAGTTCGCTGTCACACGTCGCAGGGGTCCCGCCTTCGGGCGGGGCCCTTGTGGCTTTCCCGGAGGTCGGCGACCTGACCAACAGGACATGACGAAGGGGACCGCACACCTTTGTGCGGTCCCCTTCGGGTCTAGCAGTGCCTTACAGCGCCCAGGACTACCAGCGGCGGTCGCGCGGCGGACGGCTGTCGTTGCCGCCGCTGTAGCCACCGCGCGGACGGCCGAACGCGGTGCGCTCGGGGCGCTCCTGCGTGGTGTCCCGGTCGCCGTAGCCACGGCGGTCCTGGGAGCCGTTGCGGTCGTTGTAGGGGCGGGAGGAGCCGGCGTTGCGGTCCCGGTCGCCGAACGAGCGACGCTCGCCGCCCGCGCCACCGCTCGCGCCACCCCGGTCGAAGCCGCGGTTCTGGGAGCCGTTGCGGTCCCGGTCGCCGTAGGGGCGACGCTCGCCGTTGAAGCCGCCCCGGTCGCGGTCGCCGAACGAACGACGCTCGCCACCGGCGTTGCGGTCGAAGCCGCCGCGGTTCTGGGTGCCGCGCTCGCCGCCGCCGTAGGACCGACGCTCGCCACCGCCGAAGCCGCCGCGGTCACCGCGGTCGCCCCGGTCGTTGAACGGACGACGTTCGCCGCCGAAGCCACGGTCCTGCGAACCATTGCGGTCGCGGTCGCCGAACGAGCGGCGCTCGCCGCCGGCGTTGCGGTCGAAGCCGCCGGCCCCGCCCCGGTCACCCCGGTCGCGGTCGCCGAACGGACGGCGCTCGCCACCCGCGTTGCGGTCGAAGCCGCCACGGTTCTGGGTACCGCGGTCGCCGCCGTTGAAGCCGCCCCGGTCGCGGTCGCCGAACGAACGACGCTCGCCACCGGCGTTGCGGTCGAAGCCACCGCGGTTCTGGGTGCCGCGCTCGCCGCCGGCGCCACCAGTGCCGCCGGCACCGCCCCGGTCACCCCGGTCGCCGAACGAGCGGCGCTCGCCGTTGAAGCCGCTACGGTCGTTGCGGTCGCCCCGGTCGTTGCGGTCGCCGAAGCTCCGGTTGGCGCCGTTGAAGCCGCCCCGGTCGCCGCGGTCATTACGGTCGTTCCGGTCGCCGAAGCCCCGGCTCGCGCCGGACCGCTCCCCGCCGAACTCGCGGTTCCGGTCGCGGTCGAAGCCGCGGTCGTGGGACCCGGCCGGGTTCCGGTCGAAGCGGCGCTCGCCGTTGAAGCCGTCGCGGTCGCCGAACGAGCGGCGCTCGCCGCCGTAGCCGCCGCGCTCGCCGCCGTAGCCGCCGCGGTTGCGGTCGAAGCCGCCGCGGTCGCCGCCGAAGCCGCGGTCGCGGTCCCGGTCGCCGAAGCCCCGGTCCCGGCGGAAGCCGTCGCGGCCGCCGCGGAAGTTGTCGCGGCTGTGCCCGTCCCGGCCGCCCTCGGCCATCCGCGCGTCGCGCGCGGCACGCCGCGCCGAGTGGTACGCGTCGGCCTCGGCGACGTACTCCGCCACCGGACGGCCGCCGGTCAGCGCGCGCAGCGTCTCCGAGCTCGGGGCGACCTTGGTCAGCTCCGCCTCGACGCCGGCCTGCTCCAGCAGCCGCATCGTGCTCTTGCGCTGCTTGGGCAGCACCAGGGTGACCACGGTGCCGCTCTCGCCGGCCCGGGCGGTGCGGCCGGCGCGGTGCAGGTAGTCCTTGGGGTCGCCGGCCGGGTCGACGTGCAGGACCAGGTCGATGCCGTCGACGTGGATGCCGCGGGCGGCGACGTCGGTGGCGACCAGGACCGGGACCCGGCCCTCCTTGAAGTCGGCCAGGGTCTTGGTGCGGGCCCGCTGGGTCATGCCGCCGTGCAGGGCCAGGGCCGAGACGCCGTGCTCGCGGATCTTCTCCGCGATGCGGTCGGCGCCCAGCTTGGTGCGGGCGAACAGGATGGTGCGGCGGTCGTCGGCGCCCGGGGTGTGCCGGGCCGCGATCTCCGCGGTGATCAGGGCCTTGTCGGTGGGCTCGACGATCAGCAGGTGGTGGTCCATGCGGGTCGGCTCGTCGTCGTCCGGGGTCACCGAGTGCAGCACCGGGTCGGTCATGTACTGGCGGACCAGCTCGTCCACCGCGCCGTCCAGGGTGGCCGAGAACAGCAGCCGCTGGCCGGCCGGGTCGGTCTGGGACAGCAGCTCGGAGACGATCGGCATGAAGCCCATGTCGGCCATCTGGTCGGCCTCGTCCAGGATGGCGATCGCGACCTCGGACAGGTCGCACTCCTCCTGCTCGATCAGGTCGGTGAGTCGGCCGGGGGTGGCCACCAGGATCTCGACGCCGCGGCGCAGCGCGAAGACCTGCTTGTACATCGGCGCGCCGCCGTAGACCGCGGCGATGTCGGCACCCACGGCGTAGCCGTAGGGCTCCAGCGCCTCGGTGACCTGCATGGCCAGCTCCCGGGTCGGGACCAGGACCAGGGCCAGCGGCTTGCCCTTGCGGGCCCGCTTGCCGTTCAAGTTGGCCAGCGCCGCCAGGCCGAAGGCCAGCGTCTTGCCGGAGCCGGTGCGGGCCTTGCCCAGCACGTGCCGGCCGGCCAGGGCGTCCGGGATGGTCGCGGCCTGGATCGGGAAGGTGTTCTGCACGCCGTTCTCGGCCAGCTTCTTCACCAGCGCCTCGGGCAGGCCCAGCTCGGTGAAGGCGACCGGGTCGGCGTCGGTGGACGCGTCGTCGGCAGCGTCGTCGTCGGCGGGCTCGGCCTCGTCGTTCTCGTCGGAGAACTCGTCGTCCTCGTCGTCTTCCTCGTCGTCGAAGCCGTCGGCGTCGAGGTCGGATTCGGCGTCGGACTCGGCGACGGCGATGTCTTCGAGGTCGGTGGTGATGGTGTCGTGGTCGACGGAGGCGGTGTCGGAGATCCCCGCAGCCTCGGACGTCTCGGTGAACGACTCCTCCACGCCGTCGAGGCGCGCGAGATCGTTCTCAGGGGTGAATTCGGACATGGCTGTAGGAAGCCCTCTCGAGGTGCGGACACGTCCTCAGGGGCGTACGAGCGCATGGCGTGCGCCGCAGCGGTTGCACAGAACGGTCACAAAGGCGGCCTGGTCCCGGTGTTGGACGACCAGGTATGGGCGATAGCCGCGCCTGAAGTGGCGATCCCGGGAGATGGCAGTTCCCCGGAACCCACTGAGTTCTGTGTCACATACGATCAGGCCGGTTTCCGACCGGCCTGTTAGGTGACCTGTTCCCGCGCAGCGTTCGCTAAGATTCGATCCATCGTAACGGCCACCCCGGTGTTTTCCCGAATCGAGCAGGTCAGGCCCTCCGGTCGGGGTCCTTCAACTCGGCCGGCGGCGGCCCGGACAGCGGGTCCACCCGCTCCAGGTGCCCCCACCAGATCAGCCGGTAGGTCGAGGCCCACTCCGGGGTGCAGGTGGTGAGCGTGAGGTACCGCCCCGGCTTGGTGTACGGCCCGCCCTTCGGCACCGGCGCGATGGTCCCGATGTTGGCCGGATCGGTCTGCGGCAGCTCCTTGTCGAGCGTGTAGACGAACCAGCCGTGCGAGGTCTCGACCACCACGTGGTCCCCGGCTTGGAGCTCGTTGATGTACCGGAACGGCTCGCCGTAGGTGCGCCGGTGCGCGGCCACGGCGAAGTTCCCGGTCGCGTCCCACGGCATCGCGGTCTTCGGCGTGGTGTAGTGCCCGACGGCGCCCTTGTCGAGAACCTTCTCCTTGTCAGTGCCCTCCATGATCGGGATGTCGGCCTTCCCGATCGCCGGGATCGTCATCAGTCCGAAGCCCTCGCTGGGGGCGAACGTCGTCGGCGGCGGCTGCGCCGGCCCGGAGGGGTTCGCGCCGCCGCCCGGATTCAGCTGCTGCTGGAACTGCTGCTGGATCTTGCTGCTCTCCGCCGACGCGGCCTTGTGCGCCTCGACGTTGGTCCACCACAGCGTGTAGACGACGTACAGCGCCAGCACCGCGCCGAACGTGATGAGGACCTCGCCGAACCCGGACAGCAGACGCAGCCTGCGCTGGAGCCGGCGGTCGGTGCGGGCGGTGGCGCGCTCGTCGGTGCGGGTGCCCGGGGCGGCGGTCTCAGGGTCCTGTTCGGGGTTCTGATCAGGGTCCTGCTCGGGGTCCTGCTCATGGTCCTGCTCGTGGGCGGTCTCCGGCTGCGGTTCCTCGACGATGCGCGGTATCACCTGGGTGGCGGAGTCGTCGGGCGACTCGCGCGGCGCTTCCGGCACCGGGTCCTGCAGTGGTTCTTCCGGCTCCGACACGGCCGGGACGGAGAATGCCCCCCGGAAGCGCTCGTCGCCGCCGGGCTTACTGAAGTTCACGTCGTCTGCCCTCACAGTGGCATCAAACTTAGCCGACGATCATTCCTCCGGTGGGCTGTATCCCGAATGCCGTGGCCCGCTCGGTGCTTCCCATTCGGACGGCGGCGGCGTCGGCGCGGTCTGCGGCTGCCGCCTCCGCTGCCAGAGCACATAGCCGCCACCGCCGACGAGCACCAGCAGGCCGATGAAAAGCACAGGGCTGACACCGCCACTGCTCCCGCCGCCCTTGCCCCCTGTGCTGCCGGCCAGGTTCGCGGTCCCGGCCGTGGACAAGGGATTGGTGGGCCACTGCTGTGCCGTGTCGGTCGGGATCGCCGGACCGCCGGAGGTCGCGAGTCCGGAGTCGGACGGCGCGCCGGCGGTGGATCCGTCGGTCGCCGATCCGTCGGCTGGAGCCGTTGCTGCTCCGGTCGCCGAACCCGAGCCCGCCCCGGAGGGCGCGGTTGCCGTGCCCGATCCCGCCGATCCGGCCGATCCGGCCGAGTCCGAGGGCTGCGAAGCCGGTGACGACGCCGACCGCGGGCTGGCCGGCGCGCTGCGCGGCGGCTGGTTCGCCGGGAACATCGCCTCGAACCCGGGCAGCGCCGCCGGATCCACCGGCGGCAGGCTCAGCGCCTGCACCGGCTGGATGATCCCGAATCCGAGCTGGTCGGTGTGCGGATAGCCGGACACCGGGTTGATCGAGCCCGCCTCCTGCGCCACGACCTGCCGCGCGGGCCAGTTCCCGTGGTCGGCGCGGAGCAGCGCGGCCAGCGCGGCCACGTACCCGGCGGCGGTCGCCGTGTCGGTGCCGTACGCCGCCATCGTGACCTGCGGTCCGTAGGACGACGTGCTCAGCGGCGCGCCCGAGGCGTCGGCGGCGGCGACGTTCACGATCCCCGGTGACCGGGACGGCATCGGCCCCGAGGTGTCCCCGGCGGCAGCTACCGCGAGCGCGCCGCCGCCCACCGTGTTCGGGTCCACGGACGCGTCGGCGACGACCACGATCGCGCCGGACGCCGTCCCGGGCCGCACCGTGGCCTCCGGCGCCAGCGCCCGCGCCGCGCACACCGCCTCGGCGACCCGGTCCGGGCTGCCGACGACGCCGATGGTGACGCCCAGGCCCTTGGTGCCCGCGACCGACCAGGCGCGCGAGGCGTTGAAGGCCAGCAGCGCGGCCTGGGCGTCGGGGCACGGACCGGCGACGGCCGCCGCCCGGGCCGGGGCCGCCGGCCCGACCACGCCCACGCCCACACCGACGCCCGCACCGACGGCCAGCGTCAGGCCGAGGCCCAGGGCCGGCCCGGCCACGCGGCCCACCGCCGCCACACTCCTTCTCAGCACACGCTGACGCTACCCGAACGGATGGGGCGTCACGCGCCTGCGTGCCGTCCCGACCACGTCCACGCGTACGCCGGGTCCTCGCACGCGGTCCCGCCCTCGCCGATCTCCAGCGGCCGGAACGTGTCCACCATCACCGCGAGCTCGTCGAAGAACTCCACGCCGATCGACCGCTCCGCGGCGCCGGGCTGCGGTCCGTGGGTCAGCCCCGAGGGATGCAGCGAGATCGAGCCCTGCCCGATGCCCGAGCCGCGGCGCGCCTCGTAGTTGCCGCCGGTGTAGAACAGCACCTCGTCGGAGTCGACGTTGTGGTGGTTGTACGGGACCGGGATCGACAGCGGGTGGTAGTCCACCTTGCGCGGTACGAACGAGCAGATCACGAAGTTCGGGCCCTCGAACGTCTGGTGCACCGGCGGCGGCTGGTGCACGCGGCCGGTCAGCGGCTCGAAGTCGGCGATGTTGAACGCGTACGGGTACAGGCAGCCGTCCCAGCCGACCACGTCGAACGGGTGGTGCGCGTAGGTCAGCCTGGTGCCGCCGGACCGGTGCCGCACCAGGACCTCGACGTCCTCGCCCGCGGTCCGCAGCGGCTCCGACGGCGAGCGCAGGTCCCGCTCGCAGTACGGTGACGACTCCAGGAACTGGCCCTTCGCCGACAGGTAGCGCTTCGGCGGGCCGATATGGCCGGTGGCCTCGATCACGAACAGGCGCAGCGGCTCCCCGGCGGCGTCGGGCGACGGCACCCAGCGGTGGATCGTCGAGGTCGGCAGTATGACGTAGTCGCCCTGCCCGACCTCCAGCGCGCCGAAGGACGTCTCCACGACCCCGGAGCCGGACTCGACGTACACGCACTCGTCGCCTATGGCGTTCCGGTAGAGCGGCGAGGCCTCGGTGGCCGCGACATAGGACAGCCGGACGTCGCCGTTGCCGAGCAGCAGGTGCCGTCCGGTTACAGCGTCGAGGCCCGATCCGTCGAGCTTGTGGGTCATGAAGTGGCGCGGCTTCAGGGGCCGGTTCGGCGCCGCCGACTCGATCGGCCCCGGCGGCTCCCACTCCGCCGAGTCGACGATCGCCGTGGGCAGTCCGTGGTGGTAGAGCAGCGCGGAGTCGGAAGAGAAGCCCTCGACGCCCATCAGCTCCTCGGAGTAGAGGGCCCCGTCCGGACGCCGGAACTGGGTGTGGCGCTTGCGCGGGATCTCGCCCACGGCGCGGTAGAAAGGCATCGCTCCGCCTCCTCGGGTGTTCGATAATCGGACGCCGCTGTCCGCTCTCTTCGACCATGGGCTACCGTGGCGAGCATGTCAACCGCCGACCCCGGCGCCCTCGGCGTCCTCCTGGCAGAGCTGATCGACGACGCCGCGCTGTTCCCGCCCGGCGACGCCCCCATCACCGACGCGGTCCCGGCGCACCTGGTGCTCGACGCGTCCGTCCACAGCGGCCTGCTCGGCCGCTTCCTGTGCCCGGTCTCCAAGCTGCCGGACCTCAAGCCGCTGCTCGACGCGGACGAGGACCTGCGGCTCGGGCTGATCGCCGACACCGGCCTGGACGGCCTGCTGGCCGCCTTCGACGAGATCGACGGCGACGACCGGCTGATCCTGGAGACCGCCGAGATCCGGCACCCCGGCGATCGGCTGGACGAGTTGGAGGACCGGCTTCCGTACGGGGTCGAGGCCTATGTCGAGATCGCGACGGCCGACCTGCGCGCGCTGCTGCCCACGTTGACCGGGCGAGACCTGCTGCACGCCAAGCTGCGTACCGGCGGTCTGACGGCCGAGGCTTTCCCGACGCCGCTGGCGGTCGCGGAGTTCTTGGTCGGCTGCGCGGATCTGGAGGTCGGGTTGAAGTGCACGGCCGGCCTGCATCACGCGGTTCGGCACACGGATCCGGCGACCGGTTTCACGCACCATGGCTTCGTCAACGTGCTGCTCGCGGCGGCGCGGGCGAGTGATGGGGCGGAGATCGAGGAGGTGCAGGACGTGCTGGCTGTCACTGATGCCGCGGAGCTGGCCGAGCGGGTCAAGGCACTGACTGTGGAGGACGCGGCCAGGACGCGGGATCTGTTCCACGGGTTCGGGTCGTGCAGTTTTGAGGAGCCGATCGAGGATCTGGTGGGGTTGGGGTTGTTGCCGGGGTCGCTGGGGTAGCGGTTTTGGCGGCTCTGGCGCCTTCGTGCCAGTTGGTTTTGCTTTGCCTGCGTTGCTTGCGTTTCCTGCGTTACTTGCTTTCGTACCGTCTGCCACCGCACCGCCCGCACCGCCCGCACCGCGGCGACGAGAAGGACTGCCATGACACAGCCCTCCTGGGTTCAGATCCCGCCCCTGTCCGACTTCCCGATCGAGAACCTGCCCTACGGCGTCGCGACGCACGGCGAGCGGCCGGCGCACGTGGTCACGCGGCTCGGCGACTCCGTCGTCAGCCTCGGCGCCCTGGCCCTCAACGGGCTGCTGGACGGCACCATCGAGGAGCCGGCCGCGTACTTCGCCATCGGCACCCTGAACCCGTTCATGGCGCTCGGCGCCCCGGCCTGGGCCGCGGTCCGGGAGCGGCTCACCGAGCTGTTCACCGACCCCAAGCACCGCGCGGCGGTCGAGCCGTTCCTGGTGCCGCTCGGTGATGTCGTTCTCTACCTGCCCTTCCAGGTCGCCGACTACGTGGACTTCTACTCCTCCGAGGACCACGCCACCAACCTGGGCCGGATCTTCCGCCCGGACGGCGAGGCCCTGATGCCGAACTGGAAGCACCTGCCGATCGGCTACCACGGCCGCTCCGGCACCGTTCTGCCGTCCGGCACCCCGATCCTGCGGCCTTCGGGCCAGCGCAAGGCGCCCACGGACGAGGAGCCGCGCTTCGGCCCCAGCGTCCGCCTGGACATCGAGGCCGAGGTCGGCTTCGTCGTCGGTACTCCGTCGCCGCTGGGCCGCCCGGTCCGGGTCGAGGAGTTCGCCGAGCACGTCTTCGGCGTGGTGCTGGTCAACGACTGGTCCGCCCGCGATATCCAGGCCTGGGAGTACGTCCCGCTGGGCCCGTTCCTGGGCAAGTCCTTCGCCACCTCGGTGTCCCCGTGGGTGGTGCCGCTGGCCGCGCTCCAGGACGCGCGGGTCGCGCCGCCGTACCAGGACCCGGTTCCGCTGCCGTATCTTCAGGGCGAGACCTGGGGCTATGACATTGCCTTGGAGATCACGCTCAACGGCAGCACGGTTTCCCGTCCGCCGTTCGCCGGGCTGTATTGGACTCCGGCTCAGCAGTTGGCGCATATGACCGTCAATGGCGCGAGCCTGCGCACTGGGGACTTCTACGCTTCTGGAACCGTCTCCGGGCCGCTGCCGGATCAGCGCGGCTCGCTGATCGAGCTGACGTGGAACGGTACGGAGCCGCTGGCCCTGGCTGACGGGTCTACTCGGAGCTTCCTGGTCGACGGTGACACTGTGGCGATCAGCGGTGTGGCGCCTGGGCCGAATGGTGCGCGTATTGGGTTCGGCGAGGTTGTCGGGACGATTCAGTCGGCGGTGTCGTACTGAGGTGATTTTCGGGTGGTGAGCCGTTCTGAAGTGATTTCCGGGTGGTGAGCCGTTCGGCGAGTGCGGTGAGCTCGGGTTCGGACCTGCCGTTGGCAGGTAGGTAGTCGGGCATTCGGAGCCCCGCGATCGTTGCGGGCGCCGGGGCGGCGCGGGGGGCTGGGGAGGTTGCCGAGACCGCCGGGATCGCCGAGGTCGCCGAGGTCGCGGGCGTTGTGGGCGTTGTGGGCGCCGGGCCAGGCTAGGGCAGCGGGTCTATCAGGGTCGTGCGAAGCCCAGTGATGTGGGCGTCGGTGAGCCCGTGGGCCAGGAGGTAGCCCTCGATCGAGCCGTGGGAGTTCCGCATCCGTTGCAGCGCGCCGAGGATCAGCTCGGGAGGGCAGGCCAGGGCCTGGCCGTTGAGGCGTTGGCCGAGGCCGGTGGCTGCCTTGAGCTGCTCGACGGCGTGCGTGAACTCCTCGGCGAGGAAGGCGCTGGTGAGGTGGTAGTCCTCGGCGATGATGTCGTCGGCGACGCCGAGCAGGGACAGGACCATCGCGACCACGACGCCGGTGCGGTCCTTGCCGGCGGAGCAGTGGACGAGGATCGGCTGGGCCTCCGCGGTGGCGACCTGCGCGACGGCGGCGGCGAGGGCCGGTCCGCATTCGTCGACCATGTGGTCGTAGACGCTTTGGAGTTCCTCGGGGGCCTTGCCGAAGGAGTCCCCTGTGACGCGGAACACAGGCATGCGGAGGACGGCTATGCCGGTGCCGTCGAGGGCGTCGGGGGACAGGCGGGCTTCGAAGTCCTCACGGAGGTCGACCACGGTGCGCAGGGTGAGGTCCGCGAGGAGGGCCCGGGCCTCGTCGTCGAGGCGGTGGAGGGCGTCGCCGCGGAGGAGGATGCGGGCGCGGACGGTGCCGCCGGTGGCGGGGTAGCCGCCTACGTCGCGGACGTTGAAGGTGCCGGGGAGGGGGATGCGGCGGTGGGTGGGGGGAGGGGGAGGAGTGGGGGGAGCTGAAGGAGCTGAAGGAGCGGGGGGAGCTGCCGCTTTCGCGGTTGCTTTGGCTGCCGCTTGGGCTGTTGCTTCGGCTGCCGCTTTGGCTGTTGCTTCGGTGAGGGATTCGTCTGCTGGCGGTGCTGGTATTGAGGTCGGGGTCCCCTCTGTTGGTGTGGTCACCGCCACACCGTACCGGCGCGATGCGGCGCGTCGCCCGCACCCCCGGCGAAAGCCGCGGTTACCACAAGGTATCCTGACCCTTACCGCGTAGGGCCTTCGACGACGTCAGGGGGCTTGGGTGCCGAGGAGCTGGCGACCTGCCAAACATCGGAAGCGCGATCACGGCGCTTCCCGAGCCGCCGCGCGCCCGGACGGGATTCCAGACCCGCTCGAGCGCGTCGTCACCGCCGGATTCGCGGTGGTGCCGGCCGCCGCACCACGTGGGGGGAGCTGTAGTTGCGACCGGGTCGGGTGCCCCACACCGGCCGCGCACCCGTTGTCACGAGCCTGGCAGGTGGAGGCCGGGACGGATCTGGAGCAGCTCGCACGATGGCGGGTGCGACATCCCGAGGCCAACTACGTGACGCCTACCGGTAAGACCCACTCGGTACTTGATGTCCCGGAGCGCGTAGGAGTCGACGCGCTTCAGCGGATTCTGGTGGCGGGAATGGCCCCGGGCCCGGTAGCGGAGGTCGAGGGCAGGTATCTGTTTTTTGTCGCACCGCGCACCCTGCCGGACGTCGACGGGGGTGATGGGGATGGCGATGATGATGATGAGTGGTGGTCGAGCTCGCTGGACTGCCGCCCGGACACGCTTGAGGAGCATCCGGGACTGCGGTGGCACGACCGGGGGAGTTATGTGTTCGTGCCACCGTCGGTGAGCATGTCGGGACGGACGGCGCGGTGGGTGTACTGGCCGGTTGAGGGGACGCCGCTGCCGGATGCGGTGGTGGTGTTGGAGGTGCTGGCTGATGTGATTGCGGAGTTTTCGACGGCTTGAGGTGGGGGGAAGATCTAAATCAAAGACATCCCTGGAGTTAGGGCTGTCAAGTGGTGATGGGTTCGTGCTGGTTTGTCCAGGCGGTGGCTTCGTCGTAGAGGGTGCCGGTTTTCAGGCAGCCGTGCAGGATCCCGACGAGGCGGTT